>JANQII010000051.1 GCA_028282195.1 Prolixibacteraceae bacterium | reverse complement strand
ATTTATACAAAAAAGAGTGAAATCCAAAGGAAAATACAGAAATGCACAATCTTTGCACCAAAAATTCCTTAAAATAGCCCGCTATTCTTTCGAAATTTTCAACCCAAATCTTGCACATTTCTGTATTTCTGAGCTGAATATTTTTAATCGAACTCAGGTTATTAAGTAATTGATTGCTATAAATTAAAAGTAATGAGAATGATTTTATTTATAAAAACGAGGTCAAAATTGACTATGTTGATTGGTGTTGTAAGCTTTTTCCTGATATTTGCTTCATGCCGCAAAGAGAAAATTGTTATTTGGCAAATTGGAATCTCGGATAATTGCTGTAATGAATTTGCTCTTGCACCCTCAGGATATGAAAGTTATATTTATAATGATTTTGGGTGGGAAGATAAATACTTTTTAATCGGACACTCTGTTGATAGTATTGATTGGCCATATGCCCTCCCCGGAATAAGCGATACCTGGGGAGGAACATGGCCAACTTCCGGATGGCGTTCAAGTACATTGAATATCCTGTTTGGCCTGGACAATGCTCCGCAATCCGGGACATGGAATTTGGTTGTTGATTTATTTGATTGCAATGAAGATGATCGGCCATTATTTAAAGTAACCGTAAATGGGAAATCATGGAAATATAATATCCCTAGGGGATCTGGAATAAATTCAATTGAAGGGGATTCAATTTCGGGGAAGGAGCATATTATAAATATTCCTCTGCCCCCGGGATTGATAAAAAAAGGAGGAAATCAGATTTCCCTGACCACGCTTCAGGGCTCCTGGTTACTTTTCGATCAGGTAAGATTGGAAGGGCCAGCTAATGCTAAATTGAGAAATGACGGGAAAGCTTTTTTAAAAAGCGTTAAAGTGGCAAATTATGAAATTGAAGAAAAGGACAAATTTTATCAGCCTTTATTAATAAGCACCGAACATCTCTATGGTTCTCCGGAATTGAAGATTATGCTGGATGATGATGAAATTTTTAAGACTATACTTGAAACAGGTAGCTATGTATTTGAAGCTCCGATGCCTGCAGTTAGCCAAAAAATGACCAGCAATTATGAGGTCTGGATAGGTGGAACGAAAGTGGAAGAAGGTAAAGTGCAACGATCTCCAATGATGAAATATTCACTGGCCGATTATGTTGATACAAAAATGGGAACAGCCCACTCCCGTTGGATGATCGCACCGGGACCATGGATGCCGTTTAGCATGGTTAAGTTATCACCTGATAATCAAAATACAAGCTGGCAGGCCGGATATGATCCGGTATTTGAATCTGTTGGAGGTTTTAGTCATATTCATGAATGGACAATGAGTGGATTATCGATGCTGCCAACAAATGGAGAATTACAGGTAACTGTAGGAGATCAAATGGATCCTGACTCAGGATATCGGTCCAGGTTAAATATGGCAACGGAAGAAGCCCCGATTGCTTATTATAAAGCTGAACTTTCTGATTATAATATCATCGCAGAATTGACTTCAACAACGCGCTGCGGATTCCAAAGGTATTCTTATCCAAATAATGATAACTCAAGGGTCCTGCTTGATTTTAAAGGCCAGGTTGAGTACCCTTACCAAATTAAGGAGTTAAAAGTTGAAAAGCTTAATGACTATACGGTACAGGGGTTTGTGAAACAACTTTCTCCTGATACCTGGTCAGGAGGAATATCTCAGGAATATATCGTGCATTTTGTTGCTGAATTTGATAAACCGGTTCAATCAATGGGAGGCTGGAAAAATGACAAAATATTGAAGGATATTGATGGAATGGATACAGGGGAAATAGAAAGAGCTGGATTATTTCTTGAATTTAATACTGACTCCATTCAGACTATTCAGGTACGTACAGGGATTTCATATGTGAGTGTTGAAAACGCGATGGAAAACCTGGAAACTGAAATTTCTAAACCTTTCGGATGGAATTTTGAGGCTGTTAAAAAGTATAATAAAGAAACATGGAACGATCTTTTTAGCAGGGTGAAAATTAAATCAAATGATAAGCAGGAAAAAAAGCGTTTTTACACCAATATGTACAGGGCATTGTGTAGCCGAAACATTTTTAGTGATGTTGATGGTAGTTGGTTCAGTGCTGATGAAAAGGTACAAAAATTTTCAGATCCTGGTTCTGTGGCACTTGGTTGTGATGCCTTTTGGAACACGTTCTGGAACCTAAATCAATTTTGGAACCTGGTAACACCGGAATGGTCCGGCAAATGGGTGAAATCCCAATTGGCAATGTATGATGCCAATGGCTGGCTGGCTAAAGGACCGGCTGGTATGGAATATATTCCGGTAATGGTTGCAGAGCACGAAATACCACTAATTGTTGGGGCTTATCAAATGGGAATAAGGGATTTTGATGCTGAAAAAGCATTTACGGCTGCAAAAAAGATGCAAACAACCCCGGCTCAGGAAGTCGGTGGTGGATTTGCAGGCAATCGTGACTTAGTTCATTATTTGAAACATAAATATGTTCCGTATGATAAAGGACGTTTCTCAAATTCATTGGAATATTCATATGATGATTGGACTGTTGGGCAATTCGCAAAAGCCTTGGGCAAAAAACAAGATTATGAAGCATTTTCAAAACGTGGTAACTATTGGCGTAATGCAATTGATAGGGAAACCGGTTATGCCCGGTTAAGAAAATCTGATGGTAGCTGGTTCCCGAATTTTGATCCTTTTACTTCAGATGCAAATGATGGATACGTTGAGGGAAATGCATGGCAGCTTACATTTTTTGTTCCGCAGAATGTGCCTGCATTGATAGAAATGATAGGTAAGGAACGGTTTGTCGAACGCTTGGAATGGGGGTTTGTTGAAAGTGATAAAACCCGGTTTAACGGATTGAATGATCAGTATTGGGATTATCCTGTCGTTCAGGGAAATCAACAGTCAATGCATTTCGCATATTTGTTTAATTGGGCCGGCAAACCCTGGTTGACTCAGAAGTGGAGCCGTGCAATTCTTGACCGTTATTATGGCTATGGAATTGCAAATGCCTATTTGGGAGATGAAGATCAAGGACAAATGAGTGCATGGTTTATCATGACATCTATCGGATTATTTCAAACTGATGGTGGATGCAGGGTAGATCCCATATATGAAATTACAAGTCCTCTATATGAACGAATTGAAATTGATCTTGGATATAGATATGGAAGAGGTAACAAATTTATAATTGAAGCCAAAAAAGTTTCCCGTAAAAACAAATATATCCAATCGGCTAAATTAAACGGAATTGAACTCAACGATTTCAAGTTTCCGGCTTCAGAACTGCTTAAAGGGGGAATCCTTCAACTTGAAATGGGAGCATTACCAAATAAAAATTGGGGTAATAGCATAGATTCGAAGTAACTTATTGACATTCTATATATTATATGTTTTATAGATAATCAAAGAAAATTATAAAAATACAATAACATATGTTTACATTAAAGAAAAAAGTAATCCTGTTTTGTGTGTTAATTTTAATTACTTCTTTTGGTTTTTGTGATAACCCGGTTTTTGATGATGGATATTTTAAAGACAGATCATATTTTGTATTACGAAGTGGTGATATAAAAATGGTATTGCAGTCTGATAAGGTAAATGTTCTTCCTGCATTCACTTATTTGCTTTTTGATGCCAACAACATTGGTCAAACTCGTCGAAAACACAAAGCATTTAACTATAATTCAGAGAATGGTTATTTGTCTTCTGCCCTGAGTGTTAAAATGAAAGATTACTGGTATACTGCCTTGGGGCAACATTGTAAAACCCGCTGGGTTTTATGTGATAATATACCATCGGTTGAAGCAGTATGGTGGGCAGGAGGTATAAAGGTATGTGAAGTCATTTCCCCTGTTTCTAACAGGGGAATTTTTAAGCGGAATATTACTTTATATTCTGCCAACATTGTGAATGAAGATTCAGTATCAATAAAACTTTGTTTACCGGCAGCAGCAAGTCTTGCTAAAGAGAATGTTATTCTTTTGAATCAGGAAAACTTTAATATGTCAGTTGTCTTACCTGACAGCATACCAGTTTCCCTGTCAAAAACAAAAGGAACAATAATTACCAAATCTTTCGCATTAAAGCCCGGTGAAAAAAAGGAGATTGAATCCTATTTAATCGTCAATACAATCCAAAACTCTGACAATAATGACCTTTTTGAGTTTGCTAAAAAAGTTAATGAATATTGTAAAGGGGATCTGGATAAAATGGCATATCGCTGGAAACAATCCAATAAAGTCTTCACAAATGACACCCTTGTAAAGGATATATTTGATGCGAGTCGGTTCATTCTCCCAAATTATATTTCGAAATCCGGGAAAATGGATGCAGGGATTTTCGAATATGGGGCACAATGGGTTAGGGATGCTTCATTAACGACAATCGGCCTAATTCATTGCGGAGAATTTGAACTTGCGAAAGCCTCTTTAAAGAATATGTTGGATAATATGATTACTGACAATGGTACAACAATGATTGCTTCCGGGTTTGATGCCCCGGATAGAGAACAGTTTGATCAAATGGGGGAGTTTATACATTGTTTGAAATCATATGTTAATTGGTCTGGAGATATATCTTTATTGGAAGAATATCGTGAAAAAATACTGGCAATGATAGAGCGACCATTAAATCCTGTATTTCGTGATTCCACAGGAATGGTGCATAATCGTCGTGAATTTTGGGAGCGTACTTTTGATGATGCTTATGAATTGGCATATCAGGTTTGGATAATTCAGGGGCTTCGGGATGCCGCAGACTTGGCATTATACTTAGAAGTGCCGACGAAAGCGAAAGAATGGCGAAAGCAAGCAGATATCTTTCTTAATGCAACTTTAAACCATCCGGATATGAAGTTGGTTGATAATGGCCATTTTATTAAAAGGAGGAATATTACCGGGGAAATTGCGGATACTGTTATTTTGGAGGCTGGTATTGGTAAACCTGCCCATGAAGAATACTTGAGCCGGCTAATGCCGGATGCAACACTTTCTTTACCCATTTCATTAAACCTTATTGACCCTAAATCAGATATCTCAAAGAAAACCCTGAAACTTCTTGAGCAACTGAAGAACCAACGGTGGGACTCCGGAGGATATGATAGATATCATACAAGTTCACAGTTGGATATGCCGGGGCCGTGGTCGTTTGCCAGTACCTTCATTATGCGGGCTCAGCATGAGGCAGGCTTATCTGCACTTAGCCGAAACACTTTAGAATGGCTTTATAATGTAGCAGGCGGAACGACTGGTGCTTTTTATGAGGTTATTCCAATTATAGGAGGACAGGAAAAAGCGACAGGTATATTGCCATGGACTTCTGGGGAAATAACATATTTTGTTATACACCATGTTTTAGGATTAAAATTCCAGGGAAATAATCTCACAATAAAACCGGCACTGTATGATGAAATGCTTCCTCTTAAGGCTGATTTGCGTTACCGAAAAGGTAGGATTAATATCGAAATAAAAAGAAAGGGGTCTATGCGGTATGCATTAATTAATGGTAAAAAAATTAAGCCATCAGATAATGGGGAAATTACAGTTCCGGATAGTTTTACAGAAGGCAATATTACCATTTTTTAAAAGGTGACTTCTTTAGGATATAGATAATAACAACAATTACTCAATAGGTTAATAGTCTGTATAAAAAAATGAGGAAAACTGTTTGTTGCGTAATATTATTTTTAGGTGTTTTATTTGGGGGTTGTGTTCAAAAACAGCAAATAAAACAAAATATTCCTACGCTTGAAGAAGCATCCGGAATATGGATGGGGACCGATACAACTGCTATGGAACCTTCATTACGGAATTTTCAGGGACAAGCACTCATCAACCGGGATATATGTTCTGTAAGTTGGATTGCCTCTGCGCCTTACGCAGGAGGGTATCATACAGGAGTTATGAAAATAAATGGCAAGGTTCCCCTTGTGAATTCATTCCGCTGGCAACCCTGGCAAGCCCTTCGAAAAAGCTCTGTTGATAGTTTTGATATTTTTTCTTCAACGAGGATGGTTCCGGAAGAAAACGGCATCTTATGGCAAATAGAAATTACGAATAAATCTCGGAAAATAGAAGACCTTGCTATAGAACTGGATTTGATTGGTTTTATCAGTAAATATGATGAGGATTGTTTTGGATGGGTTTATCCGATTCCTAAAACGAATGGTAAAACAACTGAACGCAATCTCGAAGTTGAAAATGTTAGAAAGTCTATTGGGAAAAATAATAAGTTTTATAAGGACATAAAACTTTTGTCTGATATTGAAATCCTGTCATGTCCCAAATACTCTGCAAAAAATGAAGATGGCAAAATAATTATCTCTGATTCAGAAACCGAAGCAGTAACAGCTTTCGCATTAAACGATAAGCCAGACAGTTTAGCAGTTTTTAATAGTGGAGGTTCCGGAAGGTGGAATTATAAAATAAAGCCAGGAGAAAAATATGTTTTCAAATATTGTATGGCTTTTGGTGACAACAAAAGGATCGTTTTTGATAAAGTCAATGATTTTTCGCGAAACTTTAACAGATGGTTTGATTATACTGAAAAGGTATGGAATGACAGATGGTACAAAATGTTTACGCCCGATAATACTCTTTTTTCGGGCTGTGCACCCATCCTTGAAACTCAGGATAAAAAAGCATCAAGGGTATATTATACAAGCATGCTGACAATGCTATACTTGCTAAACACGAATCTCCCATTTCAGGAAAGGGTTATCCTTACAGGAGGCCCGAGAGGAGGTGCCAGTATTGCTTTTTTTTGGGATAATGCTGAATGGGCAGCAATTCAACCTTTAACGGATCCGGAAATTACGAGGAAACAATTATTTGATTGGATGAACGTGGTTGATCCCCAAAAGTATTTTGGGAGGGATTATTTATGTGGCGAAGGGGTAGGAAATGCTTATGTCGCAAACTATTGGGCAATATTTCAACTAATTCATTCATACATCACCATTACTGGGGATTATGATTTTCTAAATGAAAAAGCAAATGGAAAAACCATCCTTGAATCACTTGATGAATATGCTGTTAATTGGCAGAATCTTTCACTATTTGGTCAGGAAGGATGTGAAAATGACATGTATAAATTAGCGGATTTTGGAGATGATAAAAATAACCTTTTGGAGTGTGTCCCTACATATAAACATATTGTTCCATCGTTTAACGCCGGTTACATCTGGATGATGCGTGAAATGTCCAGGATTTATAAAAGCCGGGGGAATACACAAAGAGCAATTGAATTAGAAAATATGTCAGACGAGATGACAGCCAGGTTATTAAAGTTATATGCCGGGAATGGGGTTTGGAATGCATTATACCCCAATAATCAAACAGTAGAAATCAGGCACGTACTGGATTTTATGTTTGTCGGAAGATATTTAGGTAATATCCTTACTGATGACATTAAATCGGAAATGGTAGATTTCCTTGAGCGGGAATTGCTAACGGATACATGGATGAGGGCTCAATCGATCAATGATATTGCAGCGGAATATTCAGACAGATCCGACCATGGCCCTTTGGGGGCTTTTGATGCATGGCCGGCAGAAACAATGCTTGCTCTTATTAATATGGGTTTTCCGGAGAAAGCTCTTGACTTTTATCGTGCAATTGAGCCTGTAACCTATGAAGGTACCTGGTCACAATCCCATGAATTATGGGGGGGAAATAAAAGGAATAAAAATGCCAGGGTCAGGATTGCAGATATTTCTAAGGAAGGATGGAATGCACGTGATGCATCAGCAGGGATTGCAATGGCACAGGTAATGATTAAAGGATTTTTTGGCTTTGACCCTGATTTTGATGGAAACCTAATACCAAAAGCTCCGGTTGCTGGTTTTGAAGGGAAGCTCCACCACGTCTTATACAAAGGAGAATACTATTCCATAGTTTTAAAAAACGGAATCTCAGAAATAAGAAAAGAAGAATATTGAAAACTAATTGGTGGAGATGAAATATACAGGCGTAACAAACTATGAGTTTAGAAATAGATGTACCTAATAGCTTCCTTTTTCTTAGAATTATCGAAACTCTTAATTCATACAATCTGGATAAATTGGATCATTTCATTCAAAGTAGAAAAAATAATATTCGTTATGGCAGGTTCGCACGAATATGTTTGAATAAGTTATCATGAAAATACAAGTAAATTATATGTTGGTAAAAAGAAAGGTCGCGAAGTTATTTATCTTATTGGGGATTGTTGCATTGTGTTCAAACTGTTCTGTTAAAAAAGAAATTGAACAACAGTTTAATGCCGTATCATATGTTGATCCTAATATAGGCTCTGTACATTGCAGGTGGTTTTTTTACACTCCGGCAGCTGTACCTTTTGGTATGGCAAAATTAGCTCCACATACAAATGCCTATAATGGACCGGGATGGTGGCACCCTCAAGGTTATGACGATCGACATAAGTCTATTGAAGGTTTTGGGCATGTTCATGAATGGCAAATAGGTAATTTAGTATTTATGCCGACTGTTGGAGAATTGAAAACTACTCCGGGTTCTTTAGAAGATCCGGATAATGGCTATAGATCCAGATTTTCTAAAGATAAAGAGCTTGCATCTCCCGGATATTATTCTGTATTGTTAGATGACTATAGTATTCATGTAGAATTAACAGCTTCAAAAAGGGTTGGGGTTCAAAGATACACTTTCCCGGAATCTGACCAGTCTAATATAATTGTTGATATTGGACATAAACAAGGAGAGGGATTTACAGTAAAAAATACGTATATCCATTTTATGGAAGAATCTAATGAAATAGAAGGTTTCATTGAAATTGAACCTATCTATCTTACATTTTCAGATGAGGGGCAAACTATTACTATATTTTTTGTTAGTCAGTTAAGTAAAGAGCCTGAACAAGTTGGTATATTCATTAATAACGATGTTTTTCCAAACAAAAAAGAAAGCAAGGATACTATAGATAATGGAATGTTTCTGCAATTCAGTACTAAAGAAGGTGAAACAGTAGAATTAGTTACAGGGATATCTTATACCAGTATTGCAAATGCCAGAAATAATATCAAGGTAGAAGTCGGGAACAATTCTTTTGAAAAAGTTAAAACAGAGGCTTTGAATAAGTGGAACGATGAGTTGTCTAAAATTAAGGTATATGGAGGTACAAAAGAAGATAGGATAAAATTTTATACTGGTCTTTATCATGCTTTATCGGGGAGGGGTGTTATGAGTGATTGTAACGGTCAATATCCAGTATATGATAATAAAATAGGTCAGGTTCCTTTAGATGATAAAGGAAATCCTAAGTATGAATTTTATAATACTGATGCTATTTGGGGGGGCTTTTGGAATTTAGGTCAATTATGGTCGCTTGCTTATCCAAATGTTATGAGAAATTACGTACAAACAAGTGTAGATTTTTATAAACAAAGGGGTTGGTTACATGATGGAATGGCTGCAGGAAGATATGCATCGGGTGTATTAACTAATATGCAGGGTCTGTTTATTGCTTCTGCGTACAATTGTGGAATAAAAGACTTTGATGCGGAAAAAGGCTTGGAAGCAGCAATAAAAAATGAAATAGGATATAAAGATAGGCCTGTTGGAAGTGGTAAGTTTGATAACAAATATTTTGTAGAAGATGGTTTCATTCCATGCCGGTTTTTTGATATAAAAAATGTAGGTAAAATAAATGGTGCCGGTTCGCATACTTTGGAATACTGTTTCACATCTTTTGCTGTCGCGCAGTTCCTGAAAAATAGGGGTAGGGAAGATTCCCCTGTGTACAAAAAGCTAATGAAACAATCTACTTATTGGAACAAGATATTCGATAAAAAATTGAAGTTAGTACGTCCATTAGATGAAAATGGAAAATTTATAGAGCCATTTGATTATATGGAAGCATGGGAAGGATTTCAAGAAGGGAATGCATATCAGTATACATTTTATGTTCCTCATGATATTGCGGGGTTGATCGATGTTCTTGGTGTTGATTTATTTAATGAAAGACTTGAAAGAACTTTTGAGGAGAGCCAAAAATCTTCTTTTGGTGGAGGAAAAAAGATAGATAGCTTTTCAGGAATAGAGAAGCTATATAATCATGGTAATCAACCTTGTTTGCACCAATCCTGGCTATTCAATTATTCCGGAAAACCGTGGTTAACACAAAAGTGGACGCGAGCTATTTGCAACGAATTTTATGGAACTACCCCCATGCATGGTTATGGATACGGACAAGATGAAGATCAGGGGCAATTGGGAGCATGGTATGTTATGGCTTCAATAGGTCTTTTTGATGTGCAGGGACATACTGCTTCTAACCCAACGTTTCAGTTTGGAAGCCCTCTTTTTGACCGGATTACGATCAAATTAGACAATAATTATTATCAGGGAAAAGAACTGGTAATTGAAACTATAAATAATTCAACTGAAAATATTTACGTTCAATCAGTCTCAATAAATGGCGAAGAACTTGAAGACTGCTGGATCAATAGGTCATTGTTGACAAAAGGTGGAGTTCTTCGTTTCGAAATGGGAAATACGCCAAATAAAAACTGGGGAATAAAAACTGTACCTCCATCAATGAGTAACCAATAACTAAGAGACGATAATAATCTAAAAACCGGGTGTGATGAATAACAACAAAGACTTTCTGAGATTTTCATTTTTAGTGTTCACGCTATTACTTGCGGCAAGCTTCAGTTCATGCCAAAATAGAAGTGAAAGATTTTATGCTCCTCCCGAGATTGAAGCAATGAAGCTGGATATGTTAGGTATGCCCAGGGAAAAAATTGTCAATGAGGATGATATGCTATGGATATTTAACGGGAGAGGGAAAATACACCCCCGACGTTATTCACTCACCGGATTTAATGGATTTGAATTTAAACATCATGTTAAAAATTACACGTTTCACCTCGATTTTATTGACAATAAAAGTGGTGTCCGGATTCTTGACAATGTTCATGAATATATTGAAAAACAGCATGACCCATTAGGTTGGAACTTTAGACCGGGAGCTCCTTATGTTACTGTACCTCAAAAGGAGGTTTGGTTTCCACATTATTATCACAAAACAGGTACGTTTCATAAAAAATTTGAAGAACATTGGGTCTCATTTGGCATACAGACAAAAACCTATTTATCCAATAAAAATGATGAAGTAATCATTGCTGTTGAATTGGAAAACCGTTCTTCTGAACCTCTTTCCCTTACTCTTGTGCCTGTACAAATGGGTAAGGAGGTTTATTCATTGGATATAAATAATACTAGGATTAGCTTAGTTTCTGATTTAAAAAACAAGGATAAGCAAGGATGGCAATGGACCATTCCGGCTGAATCAAAACAGGTCCGGCATTTTTCAGTGGTGGCTACTTCTTTGGAAGAAAAGAAGCCTGACGTTTATAATGATAACCTGAAGGAACATGTTCAATTGGCATTAAAAAATGCTGATCGGCAGTTTCAATCCATTATTAAAAACCTGCCAAAATTTAACTCGGAATCCAGGCAACTTAATAATCACTACAAGCGTATTCTGACATCATTGTTTCTAAGCAGATGGGAACGTGAAGATTTTATGGATGTACCCATGTGGCAAGTGGGATGGATTCCGATCCAAACTGCCTGGGACTTTATGTTCTGTGCCGACCTAATTGCAAAGATTGATCCACAAATCCTTAAGGATATTATAGTTAATGTGCTGGAGATAGGCAAAATGGAGTGTTCGTATATAGGTCGAAAAGGAAACCAGTTTGTCCCAATCCTTTATATACAGGACCCATTCGCTTTGCAACATCTGATTGAGGTATATATGCTTCATACCGGGCAAAGGGATATTCTGGATACCAGGGCAGGGGATAAAACAGTTTATGAATGGATGAAAAGTTGGGCGTATCTTCTTCACGACAAGTTTGGCACAGGTCCCGGAGGGCTTATTGATGTTGGTTATGGGACAGAATTACTGATTGAAATAAGAACTGATGGATATGACCATATTGTTCCTGCAGTAAATGGTATGACCATTGACTTCTATCATACACTTAGCGATTGGGCATATTCACGTAATGACATGGAATATAAGTCGTTTTCTGATTGGGGAGAGAAACTAAATGAATCTTTTCATAAACATCTTTGGAATGAAAAGCTAGGGTGGTTTGATAATATGTATGAAGATGGATCAAAAGAATCAATATTTACCTACCACCTGCTGGATTTGTTAAGCTATCCGGTTCTTGAAGAGCATCAAATAACAAAATTAATCAATCATCTAACCGAAGAAAAATTCCTTGGGGATTACGGTATGTTTTCAATTTCGAAAAAAGATTTGAAACATTTTGATTTACTGGATTGCGATTTTGGTGGTGGGGGATATTATGCGGGGATGCCACCTAAAATTGCCCGTGCGCTTTACAAACATGGGCAATCTGAAAAAGGGTGGGATATATTAAAACGAGTGATCCGGACATCAGACCACTTTCCTTTTACTCCTCAATCACCAAGGGCAAATGAGCCTTTTGAATTTTGGGGCGGTGGCCAGATGAATATTTCTTCAGGAGCTGCTATTGAGGTAATCTGGTTTGGAATTTTTGGAATCGAACTACGGGAAGATGGTTCAATGACGATAAATCCGGTCTGGCATGATGAAATTGGAGATTGTGAATTAACAGGGTTTACCTTTAGAAGTAACACCTACGATATTGTTATGAAAAAAGATAAATACACGGTTTGGCGAAATGGCAAAAGAATAGGTAGCCGCAAATATGGTTCTGAGATGAATCTCAAACCCTAATTCATGGTAATGAAAAATTCGAGAATGAACTACCCCGCTGCTCTGCGGCGGGGTAGTTCATTACATAAAGTGGGTTTAACCTATTTTGGTTTTCTTTGGTTCCCCAGTTTGTCGGGATGACAAAATTAGAACCTTATCCCTAATGTTTTTGTAAATCAACTGTTTATATTTAATCTGAAATTCTTGGTTCACCTTATTGTTCACATGTAAAGAACGCTTTAATATTAGCTTAAATATGATAATTTCTATGCTTTTATATCACTTAGAAGCTGTCTAAATTTTATTTTTTAGAATTATTATAGTGTATTTTTTGGTTAGGCAAGACGAATTTGACACGAATAGCACCCGCTATTTAAGGAAAATTCGACGCAGGATAACTGAAACCAGCCTGCCGGCTGGCAGGTAAGACGCATAATAAAATGAAAGGATAATTTTTAGACAGCTTCTTAGACCGTTTCATTAATATTATCATTTTTTTCATTACTCAAACCTTCATGAAACTTACGAAAAGCAGTTACATATTCATTATAAAAAGTGTTATCTTTTCGAACAATCATCGATGTATAATATTCTTCATCATCTGAAATAATTACCTCATCAATTTTGTCTACATTAAGACTAAAAGCATATAAATCATACCAAGAATCAAAAATTCTTCGTCGAACTAATTGCTTACCATCATTGGTATCACAAAGATATAACAATACATTTTCTTTTGTATTGAAGAAAAATCCTAATACGCAAATTATTGTTTCTCTAATTTTAATATCGAACGATTCTTTTCTTTTACGCCCAAATGACATGTAAAAGACCTTTCCATGATCAATGAACTCTTCCAAATATTCACAAACATCAAAATGGATATAATAATTAACTCCCTTATCTGATGTAAACTCATAGTAGGAAAAGTTATTATTTTCTTCTCGTCGAAAAATTTTATAAGGGGAGGGTAGATCTAATTCCAAAGTCATTCAATTCTTCTATCGATATTTGATCACGATAGTACAAATCAATAGCCTTCTTCTTCTCAATTGCTTTTTTAACCATTGAGATTCTTTCTTTTGCTGATATTTTCTTTTTCTTTGCCATTGATTATTATATCAATCTATTAATTGTTTAATTTAACAAAGTAAACTTACAAAGTATTTACTTGATAGTAAAGCAAAGTTCACTAAAACAGCAATAGATTTTTTCTATTGATACATTTTATTCTTAAACACTTACTTGTAAGATAGACATTATTAGCTTGTTTTACGATACCTCCAAATTGAAAGGCTAAGAAACACCAAGCCAATAACTATTAATGAAACAAATTCTTCAATTAGGTCGGTAAAGCCTGAACCTTTCATCACAACATTACGCATAATCTTCATGAAATAATAAATCGGATTTACCCTGTCAAGTGTTTGAGCCCAATCCGGCATGCTGTCAACCGGGGTAAAAATTCCTCCCATCAGAATAAAAATCATCATAAAGAAGAAACTTACAAACATAACCTGTTGCTGCGTATCTGCAACCGTTGAAATAAACAATCCCAGGCCAAGTACACCAACCAAATAAAGAGTCCCAAATCCAAAAAGCAGAGCTAAACTTCCTGCAATTGGAAGATTGAATGCAATTTTAGCCAGCAAGAGCCCAAAAGCAAGATCGAACAATGCAATTACTAAAAATGGTATTAGCTTACCTACAATGAACTGGTATTTTTGAATCGGTGTTACATTCAATTGCTCAATGGTTCCAATTTCCTTTTCCCGCACCAAATTCATTCCGCAAAGAAACATTCCAATAATTGTTACCAAAATTGCTAAAATCCCGGGCGCCATATACCATTTATAATCCAATTCAGAATTAAACCAATAGCTAATTTTAGCTTTAATCTGCAAAGGCGGGTTGAATTCAGCCAAACCTTTCCACTCTGCAATTACCTTTTTATTATACGAAGAAAGTATTCCCTGCACATAAGAGAAAATCAACTGCGCTTTATTGCCATCAATTGCATTGACAAGTAGTTGTAAGCCAACCTCATCATCTCTGATTAAATCCGATTCAAAATTTTCGGGAATCAGCATGATCAAATCTGCATCATCACTTTTTAAGCTATTTTCAGCTTTCGCCAAATCAAAAGAAGCGTCATAAATATTGAAAAACGGAGAACCTTCAAAGTGTGATACCAACTCTCTTGAAGTTTCAGAAAGGTTTTTATCAACCAGGAAAATATCCACATTCTTCAGATCATAAGTTGCAGCAAAAACCAAAATCAACATTTGAATAAGCGGCACCATAAAGATCATGGGCAACATGGTTTTATTGCGAAAAATCTGAATAAATTCTTTCTGAAGTATATATAAAATTGTCCTCATTAATTAAATGGTTGAATGGTTAAAGGTTATATGGTTAAAAGGTGCTCAACATTGAATAAAGCAAAAACCAACCTCTCATATTTTTGATATTTCTACACATAACATATGACTAATGACCAATCACTAATGACTAATTATTCAAGCCTCGTTTTAAACTTCTTAACTGCTACAATAGTAAACACACTGGTCATTGCCAGAAGAATCAAGGTTTCTTTCCATACGTACAGTAAGCCAGTTCCTTTCAGCATAATGTTTTTAAGAATTACGATAAACCAACGAGGCGGCATAATACTTGATAACCATTGCAATGCCATCGGCATATTTTCAACCGGAAAAATAAATCCAGACAACAGTATTGTTGGTAACATTAATGCAATCAGCGAAATAAACATGGCCACCATCTGTGTTTTTGCTGCTGTTGAAATCATTATTCCGAGGCAAAGTGCCATCATGATAAATAAAATGGTTTCGGCCATTAATAAAATGGTACTTCCAACAATTGGAACTCCAAAGACAAGGTTACCGATCAAAATAATTACAAATGCATTTATAATTGATAAGCCCAGGTATGGTGCTACCTTTCCTAAAATAATCTGAACTGGTTTTAGAGGCGAAACTAACAGGATTTCCATTGTTCCCAGTTCCTTTTCACGCGTAATTGAAATGGAAGTCATCATGGCTGAAATAAGCATCAGGATCATCGCCATAATGCCCGGGACAAATAAATAAACTGACTCCAGTTCTTCATTGTAAAACATCCTGACTTCTGGTTTTATTTGCAGTGGCACTTTCATTTCACCCATCTTTTTGGTGATGTAGTCATTTAGAATACCAGTGGTGTAATTCGCAAGTAGTTTGCCCATGTTTGGATCAGAAGCATCTGCAATAATCTGCACATTGGCTTTACCTTCTTTTTCCAGCAAACGACCAAAGTTTGACTCAAAAACAATAACCTCCTTTACTTTTCCTTTTTTAAAGATTGCCTCAATATCATTTATGCTTTCCAGGTTACGGTCTAAAATGAAATAACCTGATGACAGTAGTTTGGCAGTAATTTCCTGCGTTACTTCATCTTTTGATTGATCATAGATTGCAATCTCAGCATCTTTTATGTCGTTTTTAATTACAGTACCAAACAACAGCAATTGTGCAATTGGAATACCGAACAGAATCAACATTGTCCGCACATCCCTGAATATGTGGTAAAATTCTTTTTTAACGAATCCAAAAAAACGTTTCATCTTTTAGTTTTTAATCCACTGGATTGGCAATTCATCACTATTTTTATGTGGCGCATGAAAAGCTTTCCATATTATTTATCAATATCAAATGCGCCATAAACTTTTATCGTTCTTTTTCCCAGGGCAACTACTCATAACACGCAACCCGAAACCCCAAACTAACTTACTCCTCTGGCTAGCTTCAAAAATACTTCGTCCATATTTTGGGCATTAAATTGCTTTTTTAGCTTATCTGGCGTATCTAAAGCATCAATTCGTCCATCAACCATAATGGTAACACGGTCGCAATATTCTGCTTCATCCATATAGTGAGTAGTTACAAAAATGGTTTTGCCATTGGCAGCAGCTTCGTAAATCAAATCCCAAAACTGACGCCTTGTAACCGGATCTACTCCACCGGTTGGTTCATCCAAAAACACAATTTGAGGATCGTGCAACATGGCTACAGAAAAAGCCAGCTTTTGTTTCCATCCAAGTGGCAAAGAAGAAATAAGCTTGTTTTTTACCTCATCCATTTTAAGCTTAGCTAACATTTCAGCTTCCCGCTCTTTTCGCTTAGATATTGAAAGCCCATAGATACCTCCATAAAACCGAATATTTTCAGAAACAGTCATGTCTTCATACAATGAAAACTTTTGGCTCATATAGCCTATATTCTTTTTGATCTTTTCAGTTTCCTTATAAATATCATAACCGCCAACAGTTATCTCCCCGGAAGTCGGGCTTGACAAACCACAGAGAATTCGCATCGCAGTTGTTTTGCCGGCCCCGTTTGCCCCAAGAAATCCAAAAATCTCCCCCCGGTAAACATCAAAAGTCAAGCTTTTATTGGCCACAAACGATCCAAATTTCTTAACCAGGTTTTTGACCTGTATTACCTTATTATTAGTCTCAGTCACAGTTTCAGTTTTCAGTAATTCATCTTTCATTTTATTCTTTGCATCCGAATTTGCCTTGATTTAAAATCATATAGTTTATCAAGCGACCAATTTCACTAGTCCTTTCGATTAAACCATTATAAAGTTCCTTTAAAATGTATTCACATGACAATGCAAAATCTAACCAAACAACAGTTTCACTATTCTCCGCATCAGCATCTGTTAGTTTACTCACAAAATGTTTCACATATAATCGTTTTCTATAAGACTCAGCAATATTGGCACAAACAGATCGTGATGACCTCCTAATCTGATCTGTCAACGAATACATTTCTTCTTTCGGAAATTGTTTTGAGATTTGAAATATCTCAACTGCTAAACTGAATGCCTTTTGATATGCTAATAATTCTTTAAAATCCATTATTTATTTTTTTAGTTCAAACTGAACACTCTTACTGAGACTGTGACTATTCGTAGCGTTGCCCCGTGCTACAAATATTTCACCCCTTCGGGCTTATATTAGGAATTTGAATCCTGCCAATTACTCGTAACTCGTAACCCGAAACTCACAACTCTTTTCCGCTCATCAGTTCCATGAAAACATCCTCAATCCCTGGCTCTATATCAAAAACCTGCAATTGCACGTGTTCTTTTTCAAGCAGGTATTGCTCTAACTCTGTCGCTTCTACCTCATCATTTTTCGATGTATAATGCAGGTATTGACCAAATGCATAAGCCGTATCGGTTTTCTCAAATGATCTCAAATCATTAATTAACCTGTACATTTCACCAGATCGAACTGCAAATAGTTTACGGGTATAATTTTCAACAATAGTTGAAGGACTATCTATCTGCATAATCTGGCCTTTCTGAATCAATGCTACCCGATCACAAAGGCTGGCTTCATCCATGTATGGTGTTGATACCAAAATTGTAATGCCTTGCTGTTGCAGCTTCTTTAGCATCTCCCAAAACTCCTTGCGGGAAACTACATCAACCCCGGTTGTTGGCTCATCCAATACCAAAATTTCAGGTTTATGAATTAAAGCACATGACAGGGCCAGTTTTTGCTTCATGCCCCCGGAAAGCCTTCCAGCCAGGCGGGTTTTAAACGGTTCAATCTGGCTATAAATGTCCTTGATTAAATCGTAGTTTTCTTCGATGGTTGTCCCAAAAACAGTGGCAAAAAAGTTCAGGTTTTCTTCAACACTTAAATCCTGATATAAGGAAAACCGCCCCGGCATATAACCTACCAGCAGCCGAATGTTTTTATACGATTTTACGACATCAAAACCTGCCATTGTTGCATTCCCTCTATCCTGAAGAATCAGGGTCATCAAAATACGCATCAAAGTTGTCTTTCCAGCCCCATCCGGTCCTATTAAACCTAACAACTCGCCTTTTTCAACTTCAAAAGAAATATCTTTTAAAGCCTCAACTTTATCGTATGATTTTGATATGTTTTCAACCTTAATCATGAAATTCCTTTAGAAATTGACTTCGCCAGGCATACCAATTTTTAAGCGCCCGTCATTTTTCACGCTTACTTTTACCGCATAAACCAGTTTCACACGCTCTTCTTTGGTTTGAATGATTTTTGGCGTAAACTCTGCTTCCGGTGAAATCCAGCTAACAACACCAGTTAATGCCTGATTTTCAGTTTTAGTCTCATCCACAAAAACTTCAACCTGCTGACCGATTTTTACATGCGGCAACTGGCTTCCACTAACGTAAACCCTTAAATCCAGTTCTGAAATATCAGCCAATTTTACAATTGCTTTTGCAGGAGTAACGAGTTCCCCTTTTTCTACATACTTTTCAAGAATGACTCCAGAAATTGGACTTTGAATTTTGCAACGTTCTAACTGATCAGTAAGTATCTCCACTTGAGCACCAAGAACATTTAGCTCTTCATTTACTAATATAAATTGTGTTTTTGTGCTTTTAACTTGCTTTTCAATTACACTAACTTTACCATCAATGTCATCCAATTGTTGCTGGGTCGCTGCCTTATCTTTAAACATTGATTTTACTCTATTTTGTGTAATTTGTGCATTCTTTAACTGTTCTTTTAAGACTTCAAGCTGAGCATTGATGTTTACCTTTTTACTTTGAACAGCCGTTTTTTGAGCATCCAGCTTTTGAATCTGCAACACCAATTGTAACGTATCAACAACCCCTATAATCTCCCCTTTTTCAATGGCTTCTCCAAGTTCAGTTTCAAAATGAACCAGTTTTCCTGACATTTCTGAAGAAACAATTGTTTCTTCTGTTTCAAAGTTTCCATAAGCATCCGATGTCCCATCGCCGGAATTACAGGCTGTTAAAGTGATTAGTGCCAGTATTAATAAATATGCCGTTTTCATAGTATTCATTTTAATTTCCAAGAATATGTTGATAGTTGATTTTTGCTTGTTCAAGTTGAATTTTATGTGTTTCAAAAGTGATCCGGGTTGCCATCTCAGCATTCAGGTCCTGCAAATAATCGGCAATGGTAATTGCCCCGTTTTCAAGCTTTGAGGCAGATGATTTAGTAATTCTTTCCTGAAGCCCAATTAGCTCCCGGTCACTTTGAATTATTTCTTCCAGGTTTCTGATTTTCCTGACTTCTTTATTCAATCCAAGCTCAACAGATCGTTCAAAATAGCTTTGGTTGGTTTTAATAATTTCCTGCTGAAGGGAAATTGACTCTTTGTTTCTCGAAGTTTTGTCCCAGTCAAATACGTTCCAACTCAACCCAACACCCACCAAATAATATGCTTCAAATTTATCATTTAGCATATTTAAGCCAGGCTTACCATAACCCGCTTGCCCAAATCCAAATAGTTTTGGATTTCTCTTTTTTGCAATTAATTCTGAATTTGCCTGTAGTAAACTTCTTTGACTTTGAAAATGATCAAGTTCTGGTCTGATTATTTGCGTTGATGTGCTGAAAGGCTGATCCGGGAGTTTCAATTGATTAAAAACACCGATCTCTTTTCCTGTAAGAATTGCTAATGCCGAATGAACCGTTTCACGTGAATTTCTCAATTCGATTTGCTGCTGTTTTAATTTTACCAACTCCGCATCAACTAAATCCAAATCCGACTGCAAAACCATTCCATGTTTGACACCTGATTCCAGTAAATCCCTTCTTGCCCGCAATGTTTCCTCTTTTCGTTTCAATATGTTTTGGTTTTCCTGAATAAAGAAACTGGTGAAGAAAAACTGGTTAACCTGCTCCCTTATTTTATACAGCTCAACCTCAACCGACTGTTGGTTTGTTTTTTCTTTTGACTTTTCAAACATTTCAACAGCCTTGGTTACGCCACCATCCCAAATATCCTGACGAACATCCAGGTACATTTTATACTGATCTTTACTGGCAGATGGAATATTCACATTTGGAAGATCAACCTCTACACCTGTTACATCTGACTGATAGGTCACCTGACCGTTCAGGTTCACATTAGGCAGATAATTCGTAGCGTTATTCTCCAATTCAAGTTCAGATATTTTTGAGTAAAGTTCCTTTTGCTTTAAAACCGGGTGATAATCTTTTGCCCACTGCTGACATTCTTCCAAACTCACTACATCCTGCGCCATTAATGCAGTTCCCGCAAAAAGACACACAAAAAGCAATAAGATATTTTTAAATTTATAAGTCATGTTTTTTTTATTTTCTATTTCACCTCAATAGAGCGAAGAACAAATTCCTTAATTACAGCTTTTCGTTCTTTAAAGAATTGATCGGTAGCTTTCTTGTCCTCATCAAAAGCAACAAATTCAATAATTGGCCTGGCAGCAAATGGAAAAACACAAAGCCCAATAATATTGATAACCAAATGTTGCGGCTTCATTTTTACAATTTCCCCGCGGTCCATTGCATCTTCAATTATTTTAAATACCAGCTTCGGGTTTAAGCCTCTTTTTACAATAATCTTTATGAATACGTTAGGATCACGACTAACTTCTTTCAAAACAAAAGCTGGCAAATACGGATGCTTAAATAATATATCAAGATATGCATCAATCGCCTGTACTAACTTTGTTTTAAAATCAGCATCAGAAACCATTATTCCACTAATCTTAGGGAAAGCCACTTTTATAATTTTTCCCAGAATCGCATCAAATAATTTCTCTTTACTTCTGAAATAATAATGAAGCAATGCTTTGTTTATACCTGCTTCATCGGCTATTTCCTGCATACGCGCTCCATCCATTCCCTTCTTAATAAAGACTGACCGGGCCGCGTCAATAATTTTTTCTTCAGTATTTTCTTTCTTATCAATCATTTTAACTAAATGGTTAAATCACATGGTCAAAATTAGGATATTGTTTTTAATTGACCAAATAATTTAACTGTTTATTTTAACCAATCGGTTAAATTTTATTTGTATTGATAATATTTATCATTTAAGAAATAGTATTACTACATTTGCTAACAATCAACTTAAAACTTAAAATCATGAAACGTTTTCAAACTCTTCCTCAACTACTTCTACTTATCGTACTACCCGTTTTATTCCTTTCTTCTGAAAGAAAAAAAGAAGAAAAAGGTTGGATCCAGCTTTTTAATGGGAAAGATTTAAGCGACTGGACCATAAAGATTACCGGTTCTGAAGCAGGAGTCAATTACAAGAATACGTTTAAAGTTGAAAACGGGCTTTTAAAAGTTCGTTACAATGAGTATGAAAAGTTTGATGGCGAATTTGGACACCTTTTTTATAAAGACCATTATTCACATTATAAGCTTCGTGTTGAATATCGTTTTGTAGGCGAGCAAGTTGCAGAAGGTCCCGGATGGGCTTTCCGTAACAGTGGAATCATGATTCACGGACAAAGCGTTGAAAGCATGGAAAAAGATCAAAAATTCCCTACATCAATTGAGGTACAGCTTTTAGGAGGTAACGGAACTGACGAACGATCAACAATGAACCTGTGCACTCCGGGAACAAATGTGGTAATGGATGGTAAACTGGAAACCAGACACTGCATTAATTCCAACTCCAAAACTTATCATGGTGACCCATGGGTGCAAGTGGAAGTTGAAGTAAGAGGAGACTCAATTGTTAAGCACTTTGTAAATGGTGAACAGGTGATGCAGTACAGCCAGCCACAACTTGACGAACGTGATCCCACATATCAAAAATTACTACCGGCTTCAGGTTGTAAATTGTTACAGGGTGGAAGTATTTCCCTTCAGGCAGAAAGTCATCCAGTTGATTTCAGGAAAGTTGAATTGCTAAATTTAGGGGATGATTGTCAGTAAAACTTATGCTTTATTTTCCTTTAACTTCTTTCTATTTGAGTAATTCATTATAAGCAATGCTGATGCAATTAACAGCATACCGACTAACGAAACTAAATTAGGTGTTTCCTCCGGGAGGATGAGCCAGCTGAGAATAGCTCCTGACACAGGAATCAGAAATTTCCAGATATTAAGGATGGAAACTTTTATTCCCGGGCGTTGCAACAAACCAAACCATATTGAAAAAGCTGCTGCTGATAAAAAGCTCAACCATCCAAGTGCTATGAAGTATTCGGTGGAAACCATTTTCAATCCGTAACCTTCAATTGGTATTGAAATTACCATTAAGGCAAATCCACCAAAAAACAAAGAAGCAGAACTGAGCACCACAGGGGAAACCCCTGCAGGACGTTTAGCAATCATAACATTAGCGAAACCAGAAACAACATTGTTTAATAGCAATAGCGAAACCCCAAGTAAACTAATCTGAACACCAGGTGGAAGTTTTCCGGGACCAAAACTAATTACTGCAACACCTGCCATTCCCAAAATAATACTCAGGGTTTTCAGCCAATCCATTTTATCGTTGTGAAAACTGAAATGCGAAACAACAGAAATAAACAAGGGTGAAGAACCAATAATCATGGCAGCAACAGATGCAGGCAAAAGATTAATCCCGGAGTAAAAAAGCATATACTGGATGACTGTCTGCAAGCCTGAAATCAAAGCAATAAATTCCCAGTTTGCGACAACCTGTTTCCAATAATTCTTAAAATTATTAAAGTACAGATAAAGCATTATTCCGGAAATAAAAAAGCGAATACCGGCAAACTGAAAAGGCGTGTGATATTTCAAACCAATTTTTACCCCTACAAAAGCTGAAGACCACAACAGGCAGGCAACAATAGCCAGAAAAACAGTATTTGAAAACAGGTTCTTCATAACGAGCCAACAAAGGTGAACATTAAAACAGAGCTATCAAACAATGAACTTACTAATTCGTTTAATAGATTTTGAAAATTAACATTTGAAGAAGAATTCTGATCCTAATTTCTGTCATATAAAATCAAAACATTTTCGTTATTTTTGAAGCAAAATACAAGGAAGGACAAATCATATATGTTTGAAAAACAAATTTTACTTGAAGGAGTTGACCCGCTGGAGTTTTACGGCGTGAATAACAACAAAATTGATTTGATAAAAACGTTCTTTCCTAAATTAAAAATTGTTAGTCGCGGTAATCTCTTGATCGTTCAGGGCAACGAAAAAGAAAGTTCAGCTTTCGAAAAAAAGTTTCAATTGCTACTCGACCACTATCATCAATTCAATATTCTTCCGGAGGAAACGATCCATCAGGTAATGAACAATGATCTGGAAGGTTACAACGGGCCTAACGGTGGATCTCAGGATATTTTATTGCATGGCAACAACGGTAAGGCCATTCGCGCAAGAACGCCTAACCAAAGGATATTGGTTGAAGAATGCAAAAAATCGGACCTGGTATTTGCCATTGGCCCTGCAGGAACCGGGAAAACTTACACCGCCATTGCTTTGGCAGTCCGGGCTTTAAAGAACAGAGAGATCAAACGAATTATTCTTAGTCGCCCTGCAGTGGAGGCAGGCGAACGCCTTGGTTTTCTACCGGGTGATTTAAAAGAAAAAATCGATCCGTATTTACAACCTCTTTATGATGCACTACAAGACATGATACCTGCAAAGAAGCTGGAAGAATTTATGAAGGATGGCACGATCCAGATTGCGCCCCTGGCTTTTATGCGCGGCCGCACACTTAGTAATGCCTTCGTAATTTTGGATGAAGCTCAAAACACCACTTTGAATCAGCTGAAGATGTTTCTAACCAGAATGGGGATGAACGCTAAATTCATTATCACGGGTGATGAAACCCAGATTGATTTACCTTCTATAAACCAGTCAGGCTTGATTCAGGCAAAACGCATTTTAAAAAATATAAAGGAGGTGTCTTTTGTACAATTTAACTCTAAAGACATTGTCCGCCACCGATTAGTTCGTAAAATCGTAGATGCTTACGACAAGCACCATCAACAACGGATAGCAGAGAAAGAAAAATAATATCCATTATCTTTATGAAAATATGAGAAATCAAATAGAATATTTAAAAATCAATAATTTCAAATCTATTCGGGATTTATCAATTGATAGATTCAGTAGAATAAATTTGTTTATTGGGAAGCCCAACGTTGGCAAATCGAATATTCTTGAAGCTTTTGGTATATTTAGTTTGCCCTATTTAAAATTTAATACAAATCAAAAACTGGCAAACCTGATTCGTGCTGATTTTATTAACGAGCTGTTTCACGATGGAGATATTGAAAAACCAATATCAATCGCGACTAACCTGAGTAAATTTACTTATGCAATGAATTACAATAATGTAAAAACAAGCTCTTCTCCTTTAGGAATTTCAGAACATATGACTGGCTTTGGAATTAATAATATAAACCTATCATTAGGTCTATCAGACAATATGACCATAACTATTGAAGGATATGATATTGATAAAAACCCTTTCAAGTCATATATCTTTAATCCGTCAGGTGAACCCCCAAAAAATAATACTTCATTTCTGCTTCCTCCATTTGGGAGAAACTTATTAAGTATCATAGAAAGGATTCCTGTATTAAAAGATGATTTTATCTACTTATTCAAAGAATATAATCTTGATTTAGTTTTTGACAGAGCAAGCCAGGAACTCAAGGTAATGAAAGAACAAAAAGGAAAAGAAATCTTTTTAATTCCATATTCTTCGATTGCAGATACATTGCAACGAGTCATCTTCTACAAAACTGCTATAAGCTCAAATAACAATTCTATTTTAATTTTTGAAGAACCTGAAGCCCATGCCTTCCCTCCTTATATAAGTCATATTACCCATGAAATTATTGATTCTGATACAAATCAATTTTTTATATCAACTCACAGTCCATATGTTATTAATGATTTTTTAGAACATGCCAGGGATAATTTATCAATTTTTCTGACTGATTATAGCAATGGTGAGACCATTGTAAAAAGATTGGTAAAAAAAGAATTAGATGAAATTTATCAATATGGAGTAGATTTACTCTTCAACCATGAACGTTTTTTATAATGGAACTCTCAATTATCCCTGAATGCTTTTTAGACACAAACCTGATTGAATCAATTACACATCCAGATAAAGGATATAACCATCAAAAAGGGTGCAACAAAGTTGCTGGTTTAATGATGGATAAATTAGAAGATTCATTTGCTTTAGGAATTAAGAATTAAAAAAAATTTAAAAACAAAGAAAAATGACAAAAGCATTAACCCGTACCGACTTCAATTTCCCAAAACAAAAGAGTGTTTACCATGGTAAAGTTCGCGATGTATATAACATTGATGACGAATATTTGGTAATGATTGTTAGCGACCGTATTTCCGCTTTTGACGTGGTTTTACCAGAAGGTATTCCATTCAAAGGCCAGGTTCTAAACCAAATTGCAAGCAAATTCCTGGATGCAACCAGCGACATCGTCCCTAACTGGAAAATTGCTACCCCGGATCCAAATGTAACGGTTGGACATTGCTGTGAACCTTTTAAAGTTGAAATGGTAATTCGTGGTTATTTAACCGGTCATGCATGGCGTGAGTACAGAGATGGCAAACGCTCCATTTGTGGTGTCCCAATGCCAGATGGTATGATTGAAAACCAAAAATTTGATCAACCACTTTTAACACCAACCACTAAGGCTGACCAAGGTCACGACGAGGACATTTCAAGAGAAGAGATTATTGCTCAAGGCTTAGTTAGCAAGGAAGAGTACGAAATGCTTGAGGACTACACCCGCAAACTTTTCCAACGTGGAACTGAAATGGCTGCAGAGAAAGGATTGATTTTGGTTGATACCAAGTATGAGTTCGGTAAAAAAGATGGAAAAATATACCTGATCGATGAGATTCACACTCCTGATTCAAGTCGTTATTTCTATTCTGAAGGTTATGAAGAACGCCAGGAAAAAGGAGAAAAGCAAAAGCAGCTATCAAAAGAATTTGTTCGCCAGTGGCTCATCGAAAATGGATTCCAGGGAAAAGAAGGACAACAAATCCCTGAAATGAACGAAGAATTTGTAGGTTCAGTTTCTGACCGCTACATTGAGCTTTTTGAAAATATTACCGGAGACTCATTCGAAAAGTCTGACTTGAGTGATATCAATAAGCGAATTGAAGCTAACATCCTTAGTTGGATTAAGTAATTTCAAGTATTTGATACATTAGAGAAGCTGTCCAAAAAGTCAGGCTTAGGTCATCCTGAACTTGTTTCAGGATCTGTAAATAATTGACTTACAGCTAGGAGATTCTGATCCCGAGTACTCGGGACAGAATGACTGGTGTCTTTTTAGTTTTTGGACGGCCTCTTTTAACTTTTAATCACATGAAACATCTGGCAACTTTTATCATCATTCTTATTTGCACAACAACTTTTGCCCAAGATCGGGAAACATCAACGTTAGTAAAAGTAGGTGAACAAGCTCCTTCATTTTCTTATAACGATGAAAATGGCAAATCGCAAATGATTGAAGATTTAAAAGGAAAAGTTATCATGATCAATTTCTTTGCCACATGGTGCGGTCCCTGCCTGAAAGAACTACCACATGTTCAAACAGATATTTACAATAAATACAAAAACAACCCAAACTTTAAATTATTGGTATTGGGAAGAGAGCACAGCAAAGAAGAAGTTGAAAAATTTAAAAGGCAAAAAGGCTATACTTTCCCAATTTTAGCCGATCCTGAAAGAAAAGTTTATTCAAAATTTGCAACCGGTTTTATCCCCAGAAACTTTATAATTGATAAAAACGGGAAAATCATATACAGTTCAATTGGGTTCAACGATAAGGATTTTGATGAGTTGAAGAAGATTCTTTCGGAGCAACTGAAATAGTTCAGATTTATTTCCTTTCCAAAGCCTGAAGTTCAACAAAAGTTTCAGCAAGGTTTGTAGCAAACTGTTTCTTTATAAAAATATTAAAAACGGACATCCATTTTTTCTTGAGCTGGAAAGAATTTTCTATCGTAAGTTCTGTTTTTTTACCCTTCTTTCTAAAAATATAAAAAGTCAATGCCTCCCTGAAAAACTTAAAGTCATTCAAACGCTCAGCGTAAATTATTTCGCCGTTTGTTTCAATTCTCCCAACACTTTCAATATTTAAGCGATAATTGCCAATAACACAGGTATGAAAGTTGCCTGATTTTATAAGAGCCTCATCCTCTGGCGTTAGAATTTCATTTACACGACGGTTCCAACTTAAACGTTTCTCAAAATCAGTTACCATTTCATATAAATAAGAAATATCAAGGTCAAAAACATGGCTTGATGAAACCTTTACTTTTCCCTGGTGAGTAGGTAAAACAATCTTACTTTTTTGCTTATCAAGCATTTCTTTTAATGAAATAAACTGATATTC
The DNA here is from genome assembly GCA_028282195.1 of Prolixibacteraceae bacterium. GTDB lineage: Bacteria > Bacteroidota > Bacteroidia > Bacteroidales > Prolixibacteraceae > Sunxiuqinia. Next base: position 5,871 of record JANQII010000051.1, on the reverse strand, counting down.
TACATCGCCATAACTTTCATAATTCGTTGAAAGAGATTCAACCTTCATTCCATCAGCCAGCTTCAGGTTATCAAATGATTTTTTTGTCCAAAGCAGGTATTCGTTTTCCGGAACATCATTTTTGAGAAGTCGATGAGCCAGAATTACATCCTTGCCGTGAAGTTTATTGTGATTTTTTATTTTTATTTGCTCAATATAACCGACATGAACAATATATTTCAAGCTCAAATTAATCGCAGTGGTACATGCTCCACACCTGCAAATTCGCTCATATTCATATTGCTGAAGGTAATGATGAAAGAGAGAAAAGGTCTTTTCAGCTTGTTTACAAATTTTTTCAAAACCAGGGACTTGCTCGAATTTATAAAACAAAATAGCATCTCCTTCTATCTCAGAAACCTGAAGTTTCAATTCATCCGAATCAATAATTAACTCCAGTAAATCAGCTACAATATGACGGCTGTGCCTGATCTCTGTTTCATTTACAAAACTTGTAAAGCCAGTAATGTCCGGAATAAATAAAAGGGACTTCTTCATCTAATTTAGGAATTGGTATAATTCAAACAATGAAGTCAATAGATGGTTGAATGTTTTATGCAGGAATATAAAAATAAAACTCAGACCCTTGCCCGACTTTTGATTTAACACCAATCTTGCCACCCAAATGCTTAACGATATTCTCTGAAATTGCCAAACCTAATCCGGTACCACCATAGTTCTTTTTAGCAGTAATATTTGCCTGTACAAATCGTTGGAATATATTTTTTAAATCTTTTTCCGGAATTCCGATGCCCGTATCAATTATACTGAAATCAATTCTTCCATTATTCTTTTTAACTTTAAGTGTAATCGTACCTTTTTGCGTAAATTTAATCGAATTTCCAATTAGGTTGTCAAGCACCTGCTTAACTCTAGCCTCATCACTATTACACAAATAATTAACCGGAAGTGAAACATCTACTTCAAAGCTTAACTGACCCCTTTTGTTTTTATTAATTTCTTCCTGATAATGCTTATCAACTCCAGCTATAAGTTTTTCCAAACTAAATTTTTGTTTATTGAAAGACATTTGATCAGACTCAATTTTTGAGATGTCTATGATATCATTTATCAATCCTAAAAGATGATCGCCATTATCGGTAATAATTTGAGAAAACTCTTCTTTTTCTTTCTGCGAAATATTTTCATCAGTCAGTAAACCAGAAAACCCAAGAATAGCATTCATTGGCGTACGTATTTCATGGCTCATATTTGCAAGAAAGGCTGTTTTTAAACGATCTGATTCTGTTGCACGCTTCTGTTCTTTCAACAATTGCCTGTAAACCTTTTTTCTTTCGGCAATCATTTCATTTGCCACAACTCCCATTTGCCTGAACTCTTCAAAATGAAGTTTCCTTACATTAATCTTTTCATATTTTCCTTTCCCAATTCTGAAAAAGTTGGAAAAATGAAGAAAATCTTCAGCATATTTATTTTTGAATCTTGAAATAAGCCAAAACTCTAATCCTAAAATCACCAAGAAAATAACGAGAATATGCAATAGATTATCAAACAGGGACTTCTTCATTTCTTCAAATTGAGCATCCAAAGCCTCATCGATCTCATCAACGTAAAACCCTGCTCCAATCAACCAATTGCATGGAACAAATTTCTTTACAAAAGAAATTTTTGGCACAGGTTCCCCCCCTTCCATCTTCTCCCACATGTAACTAAAATAACCTCCATCTTCTAAAGAATCTGCCGTATGACGCTGCAGCTTAAATATTTTTAATTTTTCGGGTTGTGTTCCATCATAAAAATTAAAGTCACCCGTATAAAGCTTACCATCCAAAACGACCGGCCTACCTTCTGCTTCATTTAAAAAAGCATACCCACCATACCTAAACCTTACAGAACTAATCTTCTGGGCTATTTCCATTTTAAAGTCTTCATAATAATCTTCCAGATAACCTTTATAACCAAAGTACCAGTTGAAATAGCCAAACTTTTTAACGTAAGTGACTTTATGATCTGGGACAGAATCTATATTACAAGTCGTTCCATCATTATAGGAAATAAAACCTTCATCCTTTTCTTTTAATAAATCCAGTTCACTTTTAACTACGTAATTACCATTAACATCCTTAAAGTCTAATAAATTAACTCCGTTAAAAGAAGGTTGACCTTTGTAAAAAACACCATATCCATCAAGCGTGTTGATGAAAACTTTTGAATATTGGTCATTTTCCTGAGATGATGAAACCACATTTATAATCAGTCTTTGCAGCTGACGATTGGTCATTTTGCCACTGTATTGTTCATATAGCTTTCGAGCAAGATCATAAGCATCATTCACTTCTTTTCTAAATTGATCTTTAATCCGTACATCGAATTGTTCCTTTTGGGTATTAATGTATGAAACCTCATTTTGAATTAAAGCCCTGATAAAATATTTCTGCTCATTCAGGTAATTCTCTCTCTGCTCATATCTGATTTTATAAAATACAAGAATTTCATTAATTGAGAATGTTGCTGTAACAATAACTGTTGTAATTAGAGTAAAAGTAATTACCAGCCAACGAATGTAACCAGAGACATTATTTTGCTTTAACCTCATCTGCAAATCAATAACAACATAGTTCAAAATTACTTAGGCGGATAAAAATAACATATTTCGTTAAGCTGTTTCTTTTTTTCCAATCTTTCTTATAAAAATATTTTTAATTACAAGCACCCATGGAACATATGTTTACACTAAAAAAATGTAACTTCAGCATGAAAAATTGTCAGTCATAAATATTTTGTCATTCATCTAATTACATCAATACTGTAATTTTTTCAGAAGAATAACGTTTCAAATCATGCATAAATGTTAACGATTCCTTTAATGAAAACACTTATTGTTAAAACTTGTTAAACATTATAAAGGAATGAAAAAACGAAAAACACTGGCATTTTTTATGCGTTAAATTTGCACATATTGAAATGTTGTAAGTTATAAATACGGATATTATGAAGAATTTAAAGAAAGTTAGCTTAACCATTTTTATTGCACTTGCAAGTGCATTTGTAGCCTTATGGGCTTATACAAACTTTTTTGACAAACCTGAATATGTAACAATAGAGCAAAACCAGGCAATGAAATATGCAAATCTGCCATCTGCCCCGCAAGGTGATGCTCCCGACCTAACTTTTGCAGCCGAACGAACAGTACATGCAGTAGTTCACGTAAAAGTAAAAACAGAAGTTACTGCCTCATATAACAACCCATTTTTTGAGTGGTTTTATGGCGACCGTTACCAACAACAAGAACCGCGAATGCGTGAAGGTGCCGGTTCCGGGGTAATTTTAACTTCAGATGGATATATTGTTACAAACAACCATGTAATTGAAAATTCAAACGAAATTGTAGTTGTTTTAAATGACAAACGCGAGTTTGAAGCTAAACTCATAGGTACCGATCCGACTACCGATATTGCATTAATTAAGGTAGATGAAGATGATTTACCTTATCTTCAATTCGGAAACTCTGATGCATTAAAACTGGGGGAATGGGTATTAGCTGTTGGTAACCCGTTTAATTTAACCTCCACAGTTACTGCAGGTATTGTAAGTGCTAAAAGCAGGAATATTGGTATAAACCGTGCCAGCATGAGCATTGAAGCATTTATTCAAACTGATGCGGCCGTTAACCCGGGCAACAGTGGCGGGGCCTTAGTAAATATGAATGGCGATTTAATTGGTATCAATACGGCTATTGCCTCAAGAACCGGTTCATATACCGGATATTCTTTTGCTGTTCCGGCTACTATTGTTGAAAAAGTTGTTGGTGATTTAAAAGAATTTGGGCAGGTACAACGTGCATTACTTGGAGTGGGGATTGGTGATGTAACTGCAGAAGTTGCCGAAAGATACGATCTGGATAAAATTGAAGGAGTTTTTATTGGAAGTGTTGCTGAAAACAGTGCAGCTGAAGAAGCCGGCATTGAAGCTGAGGATGTTATCATAAGTATTGACGGTGTAACTGTCAACTCAACGGCAGAGCTTCAAGAGCAAATTGGGCAACACCGTCCGGGAGATGTTGTAAAAGTTTTGATAAAAAGAGACAATAAACCGAAACAATTTAACGTAACCCTCCGTAACATGCACGGAGATACAGAAATCATTACAGCCAACAACAATGAATATCTTGGCGCAATGTTTGAGGAAGTATCAGAAAACCAGAAGCTTCGTCTTAGAATAAGCCATGGAATTCAAATTTCCGAATTGAATAAGGGTAAATTAAAAGACGCTGGAATTAAAGAAGGATTTATTATCACCCACGTGAATAAAGAAGAGGTAGATGATGTGAATGAGATGATGCGTATAGTGAAAAATGCAAAGGGTGGTATATTAATCGAAGGAATTTATCCAGACGGGGAGCTTGCTTATTATGTTTTTGGTATTGACAGGTAGATAAATGTTGCATAAAAATTAACATTAAATACCCCAACCATATAAAGCTTGTTTTTCGTTTGAATTATTGACTATTAAAGTCTATATTTGCACCGCTTTTTTTAAAGGGTTTATGAGACAATTAAAGATTACAAAATCAATTACTAACCGTGAGAGTGCTTCTCTTGACAAGTATTTACAAGAGATTGGTAAAGAAGAGCTTATCACAGTTGAGGAAGAAGTTGAATTAGCTCAGCGGATCAAAAAAGGTGATCAGGCTGCTTTGGAGAAATTAACACGTGCTAACCTGCGTTTCGTAGTTTCTGTGGCTAAGCAGTACCAAAATCAGGGATTAAGCCTTCCTGATTTGATTAATGAAGGAAACCTTGGACTGATAAAGGCAGCTGAAAAATTCGATGAAACCCGTGGGTTCAAATTCATTTCTTACGCAGTATGGTGGATTCGTCAATCCATCCTTCAGGCTTTGGCTGAGCAATCGCGTATTGTTCGCCTTCCGCTTAACCAGGTTGGTTCTTTAAACAAGATCAACAAAGCGTTTTCTAAATTCGAACAAGAGCATGAAAGAAAGCCATCTCCTGAAGAATTAGCTGATTCGTTGGAATTGCCACCGGAAAAGGTAGCCGATACATTGCGTGTGTCCGGCCGTCATATTTCTGTGGATGCCCCATTCGTTGAAGGTGAAGACAACAGCCTCCTTGACGTTCTTGTGAACAATGACTCCCCTATTGCTGACCGCAGCTTGATGATGGAGTCCCTTGCACGTGAAATTGAACGCGCTCTTGCTACCCTTACTGAAAGAGAAAGTGACATCATTAGGATGTTCTTTGGTATTGGTTGCCAGGAAATGACCCTGGAAGAAATTGGAGAAAGATTTGGGCTGACCCGCGAAAGGGTACGGCAGATAAAAGAAAAAGCTATCCGCAGGTTGCGGCATACGTCCAGAAGTAAGTTACTGAAAACTTACCTGGGCTAGAAAGACTTTTAACCGCCCCGAGAGGCGGTTTTTTTATGCCCTGAGCATAGCTTTTCATCATAATTTGACACGACTGTCCAGGTAAAATTTGTTCATCCACTACGTGGAATAATTTACTTCGTATTTACCTTGTTTTACATTACTTTATCTGGATCACTTCATATTTCCGGTGGATTATTTTTTGGAGGATATGATTGTGAATGTTCGATACTGGATTTTGGTCCCAAGCTTCAGGATTGATTATTGGTTATTTATTTAAAAAAACGTTTTCCATGTGGCGGATGAAATGTCCAATGCTTCGAACAACCCATTGCGTCCGCCTGATTCCTTATCACATATCCCAACACCGGGTAAGCCCGTCTAAAGCCGGACAAAACCCGGTGCTACAACTATTTAGGGTCTGCTGATTTTTTCGTTGAACTACCTTATGTTTCTGATTATTAACATTTAAAAATGATAACTAA
>JANQII010000041.1 GCA_028282195.1 Prolixibacteraceae bacterium | reverse complement strand
TTTCTGTTTTAAAAAACAACAATTGACAACTGAATGACGATAAATTACAATAAATGACTGCGAAAAATACCTGTTGGGTAAATAGACGGATACCCATTTTAGATTTTAATAGAATAATTCTTTGTAGTTAGCCGCGAGGTTTCCTTATATTCTTCCCTCTCCCGAGAATTCGGGTTTCAGTTTTTTTGCTGAAAAAAAGTTGGTAAAATACCTTATTGCTCTGCTACGAGAATGGTCAACTTTAAGAATTTTCATTATTTAGGATAGCTTTGGCTATCTTTGACAAAAATTTTCGCTTTTGAATTCATTTAAAAAATTAGCTGGAGATACCGCCATTTATGGGATGAGTAGCATAATTGGCAGATTTTTAAACTGGTGGCTTGTCCCCTATTATTCACATATTTTCATTACATCTGAATATGGAGTTGTTACGAACTTATATTCGTATATGGCCTTTTTATTGGTCATTTTAACTTTTGGCTTAGAGACCGGTTTTTTCAGGTTTGCATCCCAGGAGGGTGATAAACAAAAAGTATTTTCGACTACCCTGTCATCCTTATTTTTAACTACCGGAAGTTTTATTCTTTTGGTTTTTACTTTTACCGATACAATTTCCGGTTGGATGGACTATGAAAAGTATCCGGAATATATTCGATGGATTGCTTTAATTGTTGGTATTGATGTAATAACTGCAATACCATTTGCCAAACTTAGAATTGAATCAAAAGCAATAAAATTTGCCGTTTTGAAAATGGTGGGCATTTTCACCAATATCTTTTTCAATATTTTCTTTTTAAGCATTTGCCCGGCGCTTGTAAAAGCAAATCCTGAAAGCTGGGTCCTTCATGTTTATTCACCTGAAATACAGGTTGGTTATGTTTTCATTTCAAACTTAATAGCTTCCGGATTGATTTTTATTTTGTTGTTGCCTGAAATGAGAATCAGGTTTCAATTTGACAAACGACTGCTTAGGGAAATCATTTGGTACTCATTTCCTATATTAATCGTTGGAATTGCCGGGATGGTAAATCAAAACATTGATAAAATCCTTATTCCAAAATTAATACCAGAAGAACAAAATCCGATGGGGCAACTGGGGATTTATGGTGCAAATTACAAGTTAGCCGTTCTAATGAATATGTTTATCCAGGCTTTTCGGTATGCATTTGAGCCGTTCTTTTTTTCACAATCTAAAACAGAAGGTAATAAAGAAGGATATGCTGTTATTTTAAAATACTTTGTGATTTTTGGTCTGATTATATTTCTTGGAATTTCATTGTTCCTTGATCTTTTCAAGTCATTAAATATTATTGATGAAACTTATTATTCAGGCTTAAAAATTGTGCCAATTGTTTTACTGGCAAACCTATTTTTAGGAATTTACTATACATTATCCCTTTGGTATAAACTAACTGATAAAACCCGCTTTGGTGCCTATTTTGCAATTACTGGAGCTATTATAAGCTTGCTTATTAACATTGCATTTATTCCACAATTTGGTTACATGGCTTCGGCGGTAGCAGTACTTGTTTGTTTTATAACGATGACTGTTCTCTCTTACTATTTTGGACAAAAATATTACCGGGTTCCTTACGCATTGGGACGGATGATTTTATACCTTATTATTGCCTTAGTTTTCTATTTTGTTTCGATTCTTTTAAACCTGGAAACATCTTTAGTAAAATATGTGATACACACGTTTTTGCTGTTCATTTTTATGAGTATCGTATTTTTTAGGGAAAAAAGGGATTTTTTGAGTTTAATCAAATCATAAATGCGAATTAAACACTTATAAGTATTATTTTTGTACCCTGAACGGGAATTACAGAAGAGGATTTTATTTCACACATAAAGAAAAGAATGATGAAAATCGCGTTGGCATCAGATCATGCTGGCTACGAAATGAAGCAGGCTGTTATTGATTTTTTAAAGAAAGAAGGATTTGATTTTGAAGATTTAGGTGCATTTTCCGCAGAAAGCTCTGATTATCCGGATTGGGCGCATGCAATTGCCCATGCTGTTGAATCTGGAAAGTACTCTTTAGGCATTTCATTATGCGGAACAGGAAATGGAATTAATATAGCAGCAAATAAGCACCAGGGAATCCGTTCTGCTTTGTGTTGGAGTGAAAAAATTGCTGCTTTGGCAAGACAACATAACGATGCCAATATTTGTGCACTTCCTGCTCGTTTTATTACTGATGATGAAGCTGTAAAAATTGTAAAAGCTTTTTTAAGCAGCAGTTTTGAAGAAGGTAGGCATCAACGAAGAAAACTGAAAATACCAATTCAATAATATGTCTCATCAAAAGAAAGAATTTTTAAAAGATTCAGATCAGATCGCTTTTGATAAAAGGCATCGTGCTACGATCAACTTCAATATTGCAAAATATGATGCTGCCGTAGAGCGAGGTAGAAATAGGTATTCCGATCTTGCATTAGCTAGAGAACGGGCTTCATATATAAAGTCAAAAGCAATTAATGGCTTGCATGACTACTTGATTGAATTTGAGCAAAAAATAACAGCAAATGGTGCTGAAGTTATTTGGGCTGAAGATTCAGGAATGGCAATTGATGCTGTTCAAAAAATCCTTTACGAAAACCAATCCCGGACATTGGTGAAAAGTAAGTCAATGACTACTGAAGAAATTGACTTAAATGAACATGTTGAAAAAATAGGGGTTGAGTGTTTAGAGACTGATCTTGGTGAGTACATTGTTCAAATAGCAGGGGAGAAGCCCTATCATATTGTAACCCCGGCAATGCATAAATCGAAGGAAGACATTGCTGCACTTTTCCACGAAAAATTTGATACACCAGAGAATAGTACACCCGAATTTTTAACGGATTATGTACGGGAATTGCTCAGAAACAAGTTCGTAAATTCTGATGTGGGAGTTACAGGAGCAAATTTTTTGGTTGCCGATGTTGGCGGAATTGGATTGACAGAAAATGAAGGGAATGGAATGATGACCTTTTCTTTTCCAAAGGTTCACCTTGTCATTGCCGGGATAGAAAAGATGGTGCCTTCCTTTAAAGACCTGGGATTAATGTGGCCTTTGCTTGCAGCTCATGGAACCGGACAACAAATTACAGTGTATAATTCAGTAGTTACCGGACCAAAAAACGAAAAGGAAAAAGACGGACCAGGGAAAATGTATGTAATTCTTTTGGACAATAAACGTTCCGAACTGTATCAATCCGATGATCACTACGAAGTATTGAAATGCATCCGTTGCGGTGCCTGTCTTAATGCCTGCCCAATTTATAAGAATGTTGGTGGCTATACTTATGATTCTACTTATGGGGGACCAATAGGATCTGTCATAACACCATTTTATAAAGGACTTGGTAAATACAATCATTTAAGTTCTGCATGTTCTGTTTGCGGAGCTTGCACTGAAGTTTGTCCGGTAAAAATCCCTCTTCACAACATGTTGTTATACAATCGTCGTGACGCTGTAGAGCAGGGGCATTCAACATTTGCATGGAATGCCGGGATGAAAGCCTTTAAATATGCTTTTTCTAAAAGGAAACGTTTGGACATGCTAAGTGGCAAAACAAAAAACAAACTTGCTGTGTTTGGTAAAGATGGACTGGGCAAGAAAAAGGAAATACCCCGTTTTGCCGATAAATCGTTTAGTCAACAGTGGAAAAATAAATCCTAAAATATATGCTTTCAAATACATGTAAATACGCACTTCGGGCACTTATTTATCTTGGGAAAAATTCTGAAGATGGAACGAAAATAGGCATTAAAAAAATAGCCAGCGATCTTGATATACCAACTCCTTTTTTGGGAAAGATTCTGCAAAATCTTGTAAAACAGAAAATTTTAAGCTCTACTAAAGGTCCAAACGGGGGATTTGGTTTGGGGAAAAATCCCCAAGACATTTCACTATACGAGATTGTTAGTATTGTTGACGGTGAAGATTTCTTCAAGAATTGTTTGATCAGTCTTGAGCCGTGTTCGACTCATCATGACAATGGGCAACCTTGTCCGGTTCATAACAAGTTTAGTGCTGTACGCAAGGAATTAAGTGGTTTTTATTCGAACACAACTATTGCGTCAATTATTGAGGACATGGCGGGTCATGAAGATGTAATTAAAATGTAAACGAACTATTCCGGCCAATCAGCCCGGCAAAAAGATATATTATGGCCGGCATTTATATCCATATTCCTTTTTGCAAAACAAAATGCCATTATTGCGATTTTTATAAGTCAACTGATTTTAGTGGCAAAATAGATTTTTTATCTGCCCTAAAAAAAGAAATTGACCAAAGAAAAAACGAGCTCAAAGGGCATAAAATTGAAACCATCTATTTAGGAGGGGGCACTCCGTCAGTTTTAAAAGCCAGCGAGCTTAAAAAAATCATAGAACACCTTAAAGCTCAGTTTGATGTTTCAACAGACGCTGAAACCACCCTGGAAGCTAACCCCGATGATTTAACGTATGATTTTTTGCTTGAATTAAGAAAAACTGGGTTCAATCGGATTAGTATTGGCATTCAATCTTTTTTAAATGATGATTTAAAACGAATGAACAGAAGACACCATTCTTCTGACGCGATAGGATCAATCACATTGGCAAAAACTGCCGGCTTTGATAATATTAGTATTGATCTGATTTATGGTCTTCCCAACCAAACGATAGAAGCCTGGCAAAAAAACCTTCAGCAAGCCATAGAGTTGAATGTTCAACACATTTCTGCTTATCATCTAACTTATCATCGGGGAACTGTGTTTTACAATTATCTGCAAACTGGAAAAATTAAGGAAATACCAGATGAAAGAAGCCTCGAACAGTTTAAGATTTTAAAAGAATTGCTGGAGAAAGATGGTTTTGAACATTACGAGATTTCAAATTTTGCAAAAATGGGTTTGTATTCCAGGCATAACAAATCTTACTGGCAACGAAAATCTTATCTTGGACTTGGTCCTTCAGCTCATTCCTTTGATCAAAAAAAAAGGCGCTGGAATGTTTCAAATGTAAACGAGTATTTGAAGGCTATTGATAAGGGAAAGAAGTATTGGGAAGAAGAATTTCTTTTAGAACAAGACCAATACAATGACTATATAATAACCACATTACGAACCATGTGGGGGATATCATTAAATTATCTTCAGGATAATTTTCATAACAAGTATGTGAATCATTTTGAAAGGGAAGTTCAGCCATTTGTAAAATCAGGACATATTCAATTTAAAAATGAAAATTACACACTGATAACAGAAGGTTTATTTATTTCCGATAAAATCATGGAAAACCTTTTGTTTGTCGATGATCTTTAAATCAGTGAGACTATGATTTCAGGATTCGGCAACCGCCGGAGAACTGGAATTATCTAAGTCGAACTGATCCCGATCGCAAGGGTCACTTGATATTTCCGGTGGATTAATTTTTTGGAGAGCATGATTTTGAATGTTCGATACTGGATTTTGGTTCCAATAGCCCGGGATTGATTATTGGTTATGAAAAAACTTTTTCCATGCGGCGGATGAAATGTTCAATTCTTCAGATAAACCATTGCGTCCGCCTGGTTACTTATCACATATCCCAACACCGGGTAAGCCCTTCTAAAGCCGGACAAAACCCGGTGCTACAACTATTTAATCCCTACGGGATATTGGAAACAGATGCCGGATAACCCGATAGGTACCCGAAGTACCCCAGCCGGTTAATCGGCATATTTGATTATCTAACGGGAAAACAAACTGGATGAAAGTAAGGAATTGTTTTCTGGCCCGGACACTTCAAAAAAACCAAAAATATTTTTTCCTGGTAATCAGGGAGCCAGGCATTTGGGAATGATTGTCCCACCCTATCACCCCCGCAACAG
>JANQII010000037.1 GCA_028282195.1 Prolixibacteraceae bacterium | reverse complement strand
AGGGTTGCCCGCCCTGTCATGGAAACAACTGTCAAAAGAATTATTTAGTTAATAAATTTAAAGTATTTCAAAAATGAAAAAGTTAGGAAAATTATCAATTAACTCTGAAAAGGTGATGAAAAATGAAGAACTCATTAGTTTGAAGGGGGGGTATATGTGGACTTTCACTTGCTGTTGTTATGGAGGTGGTTGTTTTGATGTTGAGGTTTCAGACTATCAGGAACTATATGATATAGTCAGTGCTCATTGTGGAAGTGGTGGTAATTGTACTCCATGCTGATATTTAAGGTTAAGCTTGGGTAAAACATATCTACCCAAGCTTAATATTTCCTATTCTTTAAAAATATATTAACATGAACAAAATTGTTTTTTTATTTTTTTCTATTTTGATATTTTCGATAGCATGCCATGCTCAGAAACCTTATCTCATTGATTTAGAAAAAGCCATTCGAGATGTTTCAAAGATAAACTGTTCTAGTTTTATTGAAAAGCTTGATTATGTGTCACTTCAAACAAATGAAAATTCATTAATAAATAAGTTCCCGTCAGTCGATATTGTTGATAGTCTAATTATAATCCAAACTGTTAAAAGTTGTTTTTTATTTGATTCTTTCTCAGGAAGCTTTATTAAATCCATTGGTAGACACGGTAGAGGTCCAGGTGAATTCAGGAGTACACTTCAGTTGATTGATAGCGATAGTAAAGCTATATTTTTCAACGGATGGAATAATAACATATTAAGTTATGATTTTTCTGATAAATTATTATATGATGTAAAAATTCCATTACAGAACTCTAGCTTTAATAAGCCGTCATTCCCAACAGAATTTACAATTTTCAGAAATAGAGTAATATGCTATTTTACTAACATTGATGGGAAAGAAGAAAAGCTTTTAATGTCTTTCACCAAGAGGTACGGTGATTCTATTCAAATCATCAGAAATACAAATGTTTTTTCTGATAAACCAATTTCCTTCAGTACAAAAGAAGCACAATTATATTGTTTAAACAATAAACTTTTTTTTAAAGAAAATTATAATGATACTCTCTTTGAAGTTGTTGATAAACAGTTAGTGCCTCATGCAATTTTTCATACTGGAAAGTTCCATTTTTCCTATGAACAAAAATGGATGCAGAGACAGTACTTCAATGAATTTATTATTCCCCAAAAGATATTTGAATCAAGGAAGTTTATAAGCTTTCAGTTCCACTTTAAGGAGAAAAGTTATTTTGGCTTATTTAATAAAATAAATTATTCTTTGAATTTACTGGAAAACCCTAAAGGATACATTAATGATATTGATGGCTTTATTGATTTTATCCCATTAAATCGTTCTACTGACAATAAGCTTATTGCATTAGTAGAGGCTTACAAAATAGTTCAATGGTTCAAAGATAATCCTGAAAAAGCAGCCAATTTGCCTGAACATCTTAAAAAATTCAAAAACATTAAAGAAACCGATAATCCAATTATAATGATTGCAAAATTAAAAGATTAGATAATTAAACTTAGGAAAAAGACAGGAAGCCGAAAAGTTCAATTTGCTCAAGCTTCCTGTCTGCATCCTCGCTTAATAATGAAAGGAGGGTAATGTGACAAAGATAAACTAATTAAAAAACTTAGAGGATTAGGTATTCTCGCTTTTGAAATGATAAAGAAAGCATGTTTCAAATTTTAATTCTAAAGAAAAATAAATGAAAAAACTTAGAAAACTATTAATCAACCCTGAAAAGGTGATAAAAAATGAAGAACTGGTAAGTGGTTCACCTTTGGATTCAAGTTGGTTGTAATGATCATGGATATTGGAAGAGATTTTTTCAAGCCTGTTGTTGAAAATCCTTGATTCTTCTGATCTTCCTGCAACTTGTTGTTTAAGATTATCCCAATAATTATTGGAAAGGAAAATCCCTGTTGAAAGTTCAAAACGATTTCCATTCATAATGCAACGTACATAGACCGGACATTTGCCATCACTTCTGGCTTTTTGCTTTTTTAATTGAAAATTTACTGTAACCCTCATTTTAACACATTTTTTATTGTTTCAAAAAATGGTCCCGTTTAACTTTTAAAATTAACTGATTAAAAGCTAATTGAAAACATCAAAAAAGACCAATTGACATCAAATAATATTTTTGTTATCAGAGAGTTACATCGATTGGCGAGACCTAATTAAAGCTTTTACGTAATAGGTCTCGATTTTGACCCTTTTAATTTGGGTTTCAGTGCATTATTTGCCTGTTTGTGGAAAATAAAAAAGCACCTAAACCATTGATTTAAGTGCTTCTAGTCTTTTTTGACTTTTTACCTGGTGACTCAGCTGAGGTTCGAACTCAGGACCCCATCCTTAAAAGGGATGTGCTCTACCAACTGAGCTACTGAGTCATCCTTATGTAGCCTTTTTGTTTAAAGGCGGTGCAAAAATAGTTTTTTCGATTAAAACAACAAAAGAAAAGAAAAGAATTTCTAAACTTTTATTTTTTTACATGTAAAATGTTTCTTCTTCATGGATTTTCTTTCAATATTTTTACTGGTTCATCAATAAAATATATAAAATCATCCATTAACATTTAATTAATATGAGCTATTTTTGTTTTTTAAAAATCCGACTCAATGTCTTTTGAAGGCTACTTCGTAATTGGTGTTATACTTTTAATGATAGTTGCTCTGGTTAATGACTGGATGCGACCAGGCATGTTGCTATTCTCAGCTATGGTTGTTCTAATGGCTACAGGGGTCATTAATACAGAAGAAAGTGTAGCAGGTTTTTCAAACAAAGGTATGTTAACGGTTGCCGTTCTCTTTCTGGTTAGTGAAGGAGTAAGACAAACCGGTGCCCTGAACATATTGGCTAGAGCGTTTCTGCCAAAACGCAGGGGAAGAATGCCCATAACCCTCACAAAAATACTTTTACCTGTTTCTGCTCTTTCGGCCTTTTTAAATAACACACCTGTGGTAATTATTTTCGCCCCCATGGTCCGTAAGTGGGCTGAAAAAATGAACCTTTCCCCGCAAAAGTTTTTAATCCCCCTCTCCTACGCAACAATTCTGGGGGGTATTTGCACACTAATAGGAACATCAACAAACCTGGTTGTTCATGGTTTGATGCTTGAAAATGGCATGCCTGGTTTGCATATGTTCGAGTTAGGTAAAGTTGGGATTTGGATAGCACTTACCGGTTTCATTTACCTGGCATTCATCGGACATAAAATCCTTCCGGGAAAGAAAAACAACAGTAACCTCAACAGGCAGGACTACAAAGAATATTTCCTTGATGCTAATTTACCAGCAAACAGTTCATTGGTTGGTGAAGAAATCAGCAACGGCAGGTCACATCAGTTAAAGGATATAATTGTTCGCTCTATAGAAAGAAATGGAGAAGTTATAGATACCCAAAAAGGTAAATTTACACTTGAGCAAAACGACACCCTGGTTATTTCAGTTAAAGGGGAAATTATTGAACGGTTAATTAATCAGCGCAAATTTGAATTTAAAGCCTTGAAAGGTTTTGGAAATTTTTATAAAAGTACCGATATCAAACAAATAGAAGCGGTTATTGCTCCACGTTTTCCTGGCATTAACCAAACCATTGATGAGTTTGACTTTCTGAACCACTACCAGGCTGAAGTACTGGCTGTTCATAGAAATGGTGAAACAATATCGACCAATGTTGGCTCAGTACGTATGAAAGATGGCGATAGCCTTGTATTGCTTACCAATGAAAACTTCATTAAAAACTGGGGTGAATCAAAAATCTTTTACCTGACATCTTTTATTGGTGAAATACCCCCTCCCCGTTATAAAGGACAGCGCCTTTTTGCATTATTACTTGTTCTTTTAATGATTATCGGAACCACTTTAGGCCGTTATCTTCCCGAGGTTGGTGGCAACCAGTTGGACATGTTTTATTTTGCCTCTATCGTTGCTATATTGATGGCCTGGATCAATGTGTTGCCTAACCGAAAATATACCAGGGCCATTTCATGGGATGTATTAATTACAATTGCCTGCGCTTTTGGATTAAGTAAAGCCCTGCAAAACTCAGGAGCTGCGGATAGCATAGCAACTACAGCTATAAACTTTTCAAAATCATTTGGGCCCTTAGGTGTTCTGATTACCATATATCTGATAACTACAATTTTTACAGAAATTATAACCAACAACGCAGCGGCAGCTCTTGTGTTTCCAATCGCATACTCTGCAGCTAGTCAGCTGGGGGTTGATCCAAAACCATTTTTCATTGCTATTTGCATTGCAGCATCAGCCAGCTTTGCTACCCCAATAGGGTATCAAACAAACCTACTGGTACAAGGGCTTGGTAATTACAAATTTAGCGACTACACCAAAACCGGACTTCCGCTAAACATACTTGCTTTTATCATTTCAATTATCGCCATTCCAATGATATGGCCCTTCTAAATTTCGTTATTTAGAATCAATTATCTCGTGAATTTGCCAGAATAAACTATTTTTGCATCCGGAGTTTTGTTGGAATTACTTTTGCAAGAAATTTTTATACGATGAATCAATACAATTTAACACATTTACGGGAATTGGAAGCTGAAGCTATTCAGATTATACGTGAGGTAGCTGCAGAATTTGAAAACCCTGTAATGCTTTACTCTATTGGAAAAGACTCCTCGGTAATGGTTAGACTAGCTGAAAAAGCTTTTTACCCGGGCAAAGTTCCTTTTCCTCTTATGCACATCGACTCTAAGTGGAAATTTAAAGAAATGGTTGAATTCAGGGACAATTATGCCAAAGAAAAAGGCTGGGATTTAATTGTTCACTCCAACAAAGAAGGCTTTGAGTCTGGTGTTGGCCCGTTTACACATGGAAGTAAAGTTCATACTGATGTAATGAAAACCCAGGCATTACTTGCAGGCCTGAACAAATATAAGTTTGACGCTGCTTTTGGCGGTGCTCGTCGCGACGAAGAAAAATCAAGGGCTAAAGAGCGAATTTTTTCTTTCCGTGATAAATTTCACCAATGGGATCCGAAAAATCAGCGCCCTGAACTTTGGGATATCTTTAATGCAAAAGTCCACAAAGGTGAATCCATTCGGGTATTCCCTATTTCAAACTGGACAGAGCTTGATATCTGGCAATATATACGATTAGAAAATATTCCAATTGTACCCTTGTATTTTGCAAAAGAAAGACCAATCGTTGATTTGGATGGCAACCTGATTATGGTTGATGATGAAAGGATGCCGAAAGAAATTGCTGAAAAAGCCGGGATGAGAAAAGTTCGTTTCCGCACGCTCGGATGTTATCCGCTTACGGGTGCTATCGATTCTGAAGCAGACACGATTGAAAAAATTGTTGAAGAGATGATGACAGTTACTGTTTCTGAAAGAACTACACGTGTTATCGACTTCGACCAGGAAGCAAGTATGGAACAGAAAAAGCGTGAAGGCTATTTTTAAAAGTTATCAAGTCTTCTTTGTTTTCTTGTTATCAGTGATAAATGAACAAATAATTTTTTGTTACCCCCATGAAAAGCTATAAAGATTTAGAGATTTATCAACTTTCATTTCAGCTTGCAGTTGAAATCTACAAGTTAAGTATAAATCTTCCTAATCCTGACAGATTTGAAACAGGAAGTCAGATAAGAAGATCAAGTCGATCAGTAAAAGATAACATTGTTGAGGGTTATGGTCGTAGGAAATACAAAGCTGATTTTTTAAAATTTTTAGTTTTCAGCCAAGCCTCATGCCTGGAAGCAACCTCTCAGGCAGAGTTTCTAATGACAATTCATCCTGACTCAAGCTGGAAAGAAATAGCCAAAGACTTGGATTTACTTGGAATAAAAATCTATAATTTCATTCAATACGTTGAAAACAACTGGAAAACACGAAAACCTGAAAACCAGACAACGAACTGATGCTATTCAAAAAGGAATATCGCATCATATGAACAAAATAAATTTAAAGATGACAACAACACAAAAAATGGATATAAAAGCATTTCTTGACCAGGATGAGAAAAAGGATTTGCTCCGCTTATTAACGGCAGGATCTGTTGATGATGGCAAATCAACTTTAATCGGACGATTACTTTTCGATAGTAAAAGACTTTATGAAGATCAGCTGGCTGCTCTTGAAAGGGATAGCAAACGTGTTGGTCATGCTGGTGATGATATTGACTATGCACTACTACTCGACGGATTAAAAGCTGAACGGGAACAAGGAATTACAATTGATGTTGCATACAGGTATTTCTCGACCAACAAACGTAAATTCATTATTGCTGATACACCAGGACACGAACAATACACCCGTAATATGGTTACCGGTGCTTCTACAGCAAACCTTGCAATCATTCTTATTGATGCGACAAAGGGTGTAATTACTCAAACAAGAAGGCACACTTTCCTGGTTTCTTTACTTGGGATTAAACATGTTGTTCTTGCTGTAAACAAAATGGATTTGGTCGATTTTGACCAGTCCGTTTTTGATCAAATCTGTGAAGACTATAAAAACTTTGTAGCCCAACTTGACATCCCGGATGTAAACTTTATTCCTCTTTCTGCTTTAAAAGGGGATAATGTTGTTGACAAATCTGATCGTTTGCAATGGTACAAGGGAAAGTCCATGCTTGAATTCCTGGAAGCTGTACATATCAGTTCTGACAGAAATTTTGACGATATGCGTTTCCCTGTGCAATACGTTCTTCGTCCAGACAAAGATTTCCGTGGTTTCTCTGCCAAAGTTGCATCTGGCACAGTAAAAAAAGGGGAAGAAATTGTCGTTCTGCCATCCAGGAAAACATCTAAAATTGCAAGTATAACAACATACGATGGCGAACTGGAAGAAGCCTTTCCACCACAATCTGTTACAATTACCCTGGAAGATGAGATAGATATTTCAAGGGGTGATATGATCGCTTACCCGGACAATCAACCCCGTGTTGAGCGTCATTTTGAATCGATGCTGGTTTGGATGGACGAAAAGCCCATGGATCCGAACACTCATTTTTTCATTAAGCATGCCAATAATAATACCAAAGCCAGAATTGACAAGATCCGTTACAAAGTTGATGTTAATACGCTTAAAAAATCAGAAATCGATCATTTCGAATTGAATGAAATTGGCCGTGTGGTTTTAACCACGAATAAGCCTATTTTCTTTGATCCATATAAAAAGAATAAGAATACAGGCTCGTTTGTATTAATTGATCCTGTAAGCCACAATACCGTGGCTGTAGGTATGATCATAGATAAACTTAGCTCTGATGACCTGCCTTCTAAAATATCCGATACCGACCGTGACCGGATTAAAGCCGGTGAGGGACTAATTGAGGATGGTGAATATTTAAAAAAATACAACCAAAAAGGATCAACGCTTTGGGTTACCGGCTTACATGGTTCCGGTAAAAATGAATTGGCTTTCAGCCTTGAAAAGCAACTTTTCGATATGGGTGCAACTGTTGTTCTACTTGATGGTAGCTCCGTACGCTCAGGCCTTTCAAAAGAGCTTGACTACTCCCCTACTGACCGTGCTGAACATTTACGCAGGGTCGCCGAAGTTTGTCGTTTATTAAATGACCAGGGGATTATTACGATTTGCTCGTTTATTTCGCCAGATGAAGACATTAGGAATCAGGTGGCTGAAATTATTGGTGAAGATCGCTTCCACTTATTTTACATGAATGCTGATTTGGAGTTCTGTAAGAAAAATAAACCCGAACTTTATGAAGACGAAAATGTAAAATACCTGCCTGGTGTTGATATGGATTTCTCGGAACCAAAAAACGCCGCTCTATCGTTTAATCCGGAAGATAATGGCAACAACACTGAAAAAATAATTGAGTACTGCAGGGAAATGAAAATCTTCCCTTTGAATTAAAAATATTTAACCGCTATTTTGTGAAACCGTTTCAGTTGCTGAAACGGTTTTTTACTCCAGAATTAATTATCAAGCCAACTTCTCTTTTTGTCAACTTTTAAATCTTTCAACATTGAAGATGAAGCATTAATAGTAAAGCTATAGCTTTTACGTGGTCCGAATGGCACAAAGTTGAAAGACATGTTCCAGCAATGCAGTTTACGCTGAATATTAAATGTAGTAAAAGAAAACTTTCCAGCCTCAACATCAAAGTTCGAGGTTAACGAAAGGTTCCAATTATCCGTCAAACTCATTCGTCCGTTAAAGTTTACACTTTGACTAATAATTGCCTTATCAAACGGATTACGCTTACTGTATGAAAAACTATAATCAAGTCTGAAGTCCCAGGGCATATTAAATTCAGCATATTCAATATAACCATCGGGATATACGATTGGAACTAAATCAGGCTCAGGTTCTTCTTCATCCTGGTTTTTCTCTTGTTTTGATTTAAAGGATAAGCCAAAAGATAAGTTCGCATTGGTTAAACGTCCTAACTTTGCGAAACCTTTTTTATGTTTCCATGCATATTTATGTATTCTTCGCAAACCTGTTTCATCGGTAAGGTAAGGATCTAAAGTTCCACCAAAACTAACATTAACACCTCTTACGCTTGTTCTTCCCCTTATACTAATAGTACTCAGGTTAAGCGAATCCTGAACAAAATTATAAGAACCTGCAAAACTTAAATTATCGAGTAGCTTTATTTTCTCAAATTCTTCTTCTGTTGAAGCTGTATCATTTTTAGCAGCGACTTTAGCCTCAATATTATTGGCAAGCGAAAAACTCATCGACGCACTTTTTCCTCTACCAGCCGAACCAAATATTCCATTTTTAAAACGGTTAAAATCCTGCTCTATGCCATTATCATCAATATAAGTCTGGTAAAAGTTAAACCGGGGGTCTGCAAAATCGGGACGATAACTAAAGCTTACAGAAGGCGTCATTTTATGCCGGATAGCCTTTAACCGCCAATTCGGGTTTTTCATTTGAAACATCCCGTAAATATTGGTTGAAGAACTAATACTGAATGCATAGTCATAATTCCGTTTAAACGCGTAAAGTGTATCCACCCGATAATGTGAAGCACCTGTAATATGTTTATATTCATTATCCGGGTCAAATGTAATATTCTGATAATTTAGATACCAACGCTCAGAATAACTAACTGATGGGCTAAAATTAACGTATTTAAGCAAATTGAACGTTGGAAGTGAAATAGGGATATTATGCTTCCATCCATTCTTCCAATCCTTTACCAATGATTTGTCAAACAATTCATATTCCTTTGCCGTAATCGAGTTCTTAACATTACCGGTGTAGCTAAATCCAATCTTTTCATACCATTTGGGGCTACCCGCTCTGTTCTTTTTTCGGAAAGGATAAATTTTTGACATTGAAATAGTCAATTCCGGGAAACTCAAACTAATCGTTGTATCCCTGGAGTTTTGAGAATGTCTGAAACCAGCAGACATATTAAATGGGGAATTTTCCCATTTTTTAGAATAAGTAATACTGGAAGATTTTGTACTAGTTAAATACTGATTGACAGACTGACGACTATTTACATAAGAATTTTCCCTGTCATGACCAGATGTTGATAAATTAACGTTGGCAGAAAATGTTTGAAATGGATTAGCTTTAGAGTCCTGACTATGTGTCCACCTTATACTAAAACTCGGATTCCTTGAATAATTAGGTAAACCTTTATCGCCAATCTTATTTACATTATAATCGAAATTTAAAGAACCGGAAAATTTATACCTTTTTTTATATTTTGATAAAACATGTGCCCCCCAGGAACCTTTAGAGTAAATATCGCCTTTCAATGTCAAATCAAAAAACTGACTGGCAGCCCAATAATACCCGCCATCCCTCAAAAAGAAACCACGGTTTTGTTCTTCCCCATAAGTTGGAATAATAATTCCGGATGAATAGGATGGCGAATTTGGGAAAAACCCAAATGGCAATATGGGAACATATATCGGAAAATCTTCCAACACCAGCCAGGCCGGTCCTGTAATGATCTTTTTGTTTGAAATTACCTTAGCCCTCGACATGTGAAGGTAAAAATGAGGATGATCTGCATCACAAGTTGTGTATTTCCCTTTTTTCAGAATAAACGATTCTTCATCGATTTTCTTTGTTCGCTCACTATGAACAAACCCTTCGCCTTGCTCTGTTTTTACATCCTGAATAATACCTTTCTGGGATTCAAAACTATATCGAAGTGTCTTACACTCAAATTCATCCTCCCCATCTTTGAAAACCGGTTCTCCCTGAACAACACCGGCAGTGTCCGCAACACCTTCTGCGTATACCTCGTTAGTTTCAAGGTCAAGTTCAATATAATCTGCCCGCAATTCAATCGTCTCATAATTAACTACACCTTCTTTATAAAGAAAAACTTTTTGTCCATCCAGGGAGATAATGATTGAATCAGTGGCATTGTAAGTAATCGATGCCTCTAAAACAGCACTACGAGCTGTATCCTGCACCAAAGAGTCGGCTTCAAAAACTTCTTCTTCAATTTGAAGAGTATCCTCTGAAAGTTCCAGAGGTGGAATATCCACCGGTATATCTTCAGGAATTTCCTGTGAAAATCCGGTTATACAAAATAGTAGCAATAAATATGTCGATATTATTCGAATCAAATCAGCGGTATTTTTTCTTCACATTGTCATCGATCTGCAAAAATATAAATTCAAGGCACACATAAACGTGAAGAAGTGCAAAATAATTCTAATATTTCTATTTTTGTTTAGCAAAACATCAAAACAACATGGATATTTATCGCCAAACATATATTTTAATCCTTATTTTTTCCCTCAGCCCTGTATTTTTAAATGCTCAAAATAACGGTACATTTACTGTTGTTATTGATCCCGGTCATGGAGGAAAAGACCCGGGAGCAGTACACAAACAATTTCGTGAAAAAGACATTGTATTAAGTATTGGATTAAAATTAGGTCAATACATTAAAAAAAATCTATCTGATGTTAACGTAATTTATACCCGAAGTACGGATAAATTTGTTCCACTTCACCGTCGTGCTGAAATTGCCAACAAAAATAAGGCCGATTTATTTATATCCCTCCATGCAAATTATTTCAGATCTTCATCAATTTCAGGAACAGAAACATTTGTATTAGGACTTCATAAAAATGATGCCAATAAAGCTGTTGCAGAAAAAGAAAATTCAGTGATCCAGTTTGAAGATGACTTTTCTTCACATTATAAAGGATATGATCCTTCTGACCCAATATTATCTGAAATTATTTTTTCAACGATACAAAGTGAATATTCGAAACAAAGTATTGAGTTTGCTGCAAAAATCCAGGATCAGTTTAGAGATAGGGCAGGCAGGAAAGATCGTAGTGTAAAGCAAGCAGGATTTCTTGTTCTTTGGCAAACAGGTATGCCCAGCGTATTAGTTGAAGTAGGCTTCCTTAGTAATCCTTCCGAAGCTCGTTATATGGCAAGTGAAAAAGGGCAAGCCATCTTAGCTTCAGCTATTTTCAGAGCAGTAAGGGAATATAAAAACAATGTAGAAGATAAGAGTGATTTCAAACTTCTGGCGAATGAAGAAATCTCAGAAACTCCTTCTAAAACAAAAAAAGCCGAAAGCATTAACGTTGAAGGGATATACTTCAGCGTACAACTAATTGCATCTTCAGCAAAAATCAACACTTCTGCTGATAATTTCTCAGGATTAACTCCTGTTTACAGAAAAAGTTCTGGTTCTTTGTTCAAGTATTTTTATGGAAAAGAACGCTCGTTTGATAAAATCAACCAGCTAAAAATGAAAGCAAAAAGTAAATTTCCCGATGCTTTTATTGTTGCTTTTGAAAATGAAAAACCCATTTCTGTAAAAAAAGCAATGAAAAAATTAGGGATATAATAAGCCGTTCTTACTTGCTTTCTTAGTTAATGCTTTTTAATATTGTATGATAAAGCAAACCACGAAAACATATGAAACTTGCAGGATATACCAAACTGGGAATTTTAATTATCGTTAGTTTTGCCATTCTGATATGGGGCATAAACTACCTGAAAGGAATTGACTTCTTCAATAAAAACACAAGCTACATCGTTATTTATGATCGTGTTGATGGGCTGGTAGAATCAAGCGCAGTTACCATTAACGGTTATGAAGTTGGTCAGGTAAAATCGATCAAATTTTCGGATAAAAACGACGGTACACTTATAGTTACATTCTTTCTTGAAGGTGAATTTAAAATCCCTGTTGGAACAACTGCCAGAATCGTATCCAGTGATTTGATGGGCACAAAATCCATAAAATTACAAGTTACCCAATCGTTGCAATACCATGAACCTAATGATACCATTCCCGGTAGCATTGAAAGTGATTTAAAAGAACAGGTAAGCATGCAAGTTCTTCCTTTAAAAAATAAGGCAGAGCAACTTTTGGCATCACTTGACTCAGCAATTACTGTTGTTACTTATGTTTTTAATGAAGAAGCCCGGCAAAACCTATCTGAAAGTTTTGAACGCATTAATAATACCATCCTTAACCTGGAACAAGCTTCCGGTGAGTTTAATGATCTTTTAAGCTCTGAAAAGCAAAATGTAAAATCTATTATTGGCAACCTTGAACAAGTGTCAGGAAACTTAAATGATAATTCAGATGAGATTTCAACGATCTTTAAAAATTTTGCCAATATAAGTGATAGCATTGCTTCTGTAGACATACAAACAATGCTTGAACAACTTGCGGTATCTGCACACGGACTAAAGACTGTAATCACAAAGCTCAATGAAGGAGAAGGTTCTGCAGGAAAACTTCTTAATGATGAAGAGCTTTACAATAACCTGAATAGCTTAAGTGCAAGTCTGGATTTGCTTATGAAAGATATCAGGAATAACCCCAAAAGGTATGTTCAGTTTTCTGCATTTGACCTGGGAAAAGATATTTATATATCACCCAGAGGCGGGTCAGTTAATGAATCTACATCTGAAAAATATAATTTCAAAGTACATTTAATTTCCAGCCCTACAAAACTGGATACATCCAATGTAATTTTTAAAGATTTTGATTTAATAGAAGAAGTATTTGTAACAGGTATGTATAATTACATGACCGGTAATACATCCAGCTTTTCAGAAATAACAAAATTGCATACCCAGGCTAAGTCAATTTTTCCTGAAGCAAGTATAATTTCATTCAAAAATAACCGAAGAATCCGACTGGAAAAGGCTTTGAGAAAAATATCAAATTAACACATATCATATAATTATTTTTGGTAATTAAATACAATCCTCTTTATTCATAGGGTTTTCAGAGATGCAAAGACAAAAACCAATGATTATCAATAAGTTGTAAAACATGAAAAAAATTGAAAATTTTAAATGCCTGACTTTTAATTAGGTTAGGATTATTTTTAAAAAGTCAATAGCAATTTCATTTTTTTTATCGTTTTTTTTTCACAATTTTTGTTTTCGGGAAAAAATTAAGGGAAAAATTTTGTCAAATATGTAATCCTGATGATCAAAATGACCAACATTCATCTTGATGTATGGAACCGCTGTCTGTCTGTGATAAAAGATAATGTTCCAAGTATTAGTTTTAAAACGTGGTTTGAACCTATTGTTCCAGTCAAAATTGACGATCAAGTATTAACAATCCAGGTACCTAGTCCTTTCTTCTATGAGTACCTTGAAGAACAATACATTGATTTGTTAAGAAAAACACTTCGAAAGGAAGTTGGCGAAGAAGCAAAACTGGAATATGTGGTTGTTATGGGAAATAACCATAACAATTCACAGCCATACACTGTGAAGTATCCAACATCCAACAACAACAAGTTACAAAATAAGCCTCTTAACGTTCCATTAAAAACCGAGGGGAAAGCCTCCATAAAGAACCCATTTATTATACCGGGTATTCAAAAGCTTCAGGTTGATCCACAACTTAAGGCTGATAATACGTTTGAAAACTTTGTTGAAGGTGAATGTAACCGTTTGGCAAGAAGTGCAGGGTACGCGGTTTCACAAAACCCCGGAGGTACTGCTTTTAACCCTTTAATGATTTATGGGAATTCCGGACTTGGCAAAACCCATTTAGCTCATGCCATAGGTATTGAAGTAAAAGAAAAGTACACGGAAAAAATTGTACTTTACGTTAACGCGAATAAATTCCAGACACAGTTTACCGAAGCAATCAGGAATAATAACAGGAATGATTTCCTTCATTTCTATCAAATGATTGATGTACTCATTTTGGATGATGTACATGAATTTGCAGGTAAAGAAAAAACACAGGAGACTTTCTTCCATATATTTAACCACCTTCACCAAAGTGGCAAACAACTGATATTAACATCAGACAAACCACCTATTGAGCTGAAAGGCATGGAACAAAGGCTTCTCTCGCGTTTTAAGTGGGGACTTACAGCCGACTTGCAAATGCCCGATTTCGAAACCCGTATGGAAATCCTTAAGCGTAAAACATACAAGGACGGCATTGAGATTAGCAATGAAGTATTGGAATACATCGCTTCTCATATTGGAAATAACGTTCGT
This sequence comes from Prolixibacteraceae bacterium, assembly GCA_028282195.1. Lineage (GTDB taxonomy): Bacteria > Bacteroidota > Bacteroidia > Bacteroidales > Prolixibacteraceae > Sunxiuqinia. The sequence continues at coordinate 15,841 of JANQII010000037.1, read as the reverse complement.
GAACTGGAAGGTGCTTTGGTTTCACTCCTTGCCCAATCTACTTTAAATAGAAAAGAAGTAACGCTTGAGCTTGCAAGTGATATGGTAAACAAGCTTGTCAAGAGTGCAAGGCGTGAACTTTCAATTGACTACATTTCAAAAGTTGTTTGTGACTATTTTAATATGCCGGTTGACACTTTACAGGCAAAAACCCGCAAACGTGAAATCGTACAGGCAAGGCAATTAGCCATGTATTTTTCGAAAAACCTCACCAAATCGTCTTTGGCCTCAATTGGTTCACAAATTGGGAATAAAGATCATGCAACAGTACTTCATGCTTGCAAAACAGTAAACAATTTGAAGGAGACCGACAAGAACTTCCGCCATTTTGTTGATGAAATTGAAAAGAAATTGAAAATGTAATAATTGAAAAGCAGGTCAAACGATCTGCTTTTTTTATGATTGCACATGAGCGACTCATACCTAACCATAAAAGAACCTGCTGAGGGACTGTTCAAAGACAAGGGCAGTAAGTTTATAGCTTACGCCTATCCTGTTTCTGACGAAAGTGAAATTAAAGAATATTTGCAGTATTTAAAAAAAGAACATTATTCTGCCAGGCATCATTGCTATGCATGGAGACTTGGTGCCGACAAGAAACATTTCAGGGCAAATGATGATGGTGAGCCTTCATCCTCAGCAGGAAAACCCATACTGGCACAAATTCAAAAAAACGATCTTACAAATATCCTTATCCTTGTTGTAAGGTATTTTGGAGGAACTCTTTTAGGTGTTAGTGGCTTAATCAATGCTTATCGCTCAGCTGCAGCTGATGCGTTAGAAAAAGCAGATATTATAGAAGAACTGGTAAAAAAGATATTTTGGATTGAATACGAATACCCACTAATGAATGATGTCATGAAAGTTTTTAAGGACAATGACCTTCCTCAATTAAAGACTGAATTTGGAATGAATTGTAAAATTAAAAGCACTGTACGATTAGGTGAATACGAACGGATATTTCAATCATTACAGAATATTAGAGGAGTAAGCGTAAAACCTGTTGAATAATAGCTATAGATGTTGATAAGTCGCTGATAAAACATGCGCTATGTCATAAAAACTTGATAATTTGATCTATTAAATTTGTATTTTGATGAAACGTTTAAACGTTCTATATAAAATTTTCCTGGGTGATTGGGATCACCGGACAAAATTTTTTCCTTTATTTCAACGTAACATCAAAAACCTGAAATATAGTTTATACAATTTATTACCCCGGATTCAATTCCGGTTAAAAAAACCAGCAGTGATATTTATTCCTGTTGGTTTTTTTTTGATTCAAAAAAACCATAAACAAAATACATTAAATGGAAAAGAAAGATCTTATTTCTATCATGGACTATTCGAAGGAAGAATATCTTCGAATAATGGAGCTTGCCGCAGATTTTGAAAAAACCCCAAATCAGAAGTTGCTGGACGGCAAAGTTGTTGCGTCATTGTTTTTCGAGCCTTCAACCCGAACAAGACTCAGTTTTGAAACAGCCATCAACCGCATGGGAGGGCGCATAGTTGGTTTTACCGACGCCGGTTCATCAAGTGTTACAAAAGGTGAAACACTTCATGATACAATTAAAATGGTATCGCATTACTCCGATTTAGTTGTTATGCGCCACCCATTGGAAGGAAGTGCCCGCTATGCCGCAGAGGTTTCTGATGTGCCAATTATTAACGCCGGCGATGGAGCAAACCAACATCCAACACAAACGCTTTTGGACATGTACTCCATTATTAAAACCCAGAAAACCCTGGATAACCTAAATATCTTCATGGTAGGTGATTTAAAATATGGCCGTACAGTGCACTCGCTTCTCATGGCCATGTCGCAGTTTGAGAATCCAATTTTCAACTTTATTGCTCCCGAAGAATTACAAATGCCAAAAGAATACAAAATGTATTTGCGCGAGAAAGGAATCCGCTACTTCGAGCATAAAGAATTTACAGATATCATTTCTGAAGCGGACATCGTCTATATGACCCGGGTACAAAAGGAACGTTTCTCTGACCCTATTGAATATGAAAAGGTTAAAAATGTTTACATTCTTAAGAATGAAATGCTTGAAAACACGAAGCCAAATATGCGTATTTTACATCCGCTCCCACGTGTAAATGAGATTCATACTGACGTAGATCAAAATGAAAAAGCATATTATTTCACCCAGGCATTAAATGGTGTTTTCACACGCGAAGCAATCATAGCCCATACATTGAACCTTAAATAGAAAAGACATGAAGGAATCAATAAAAAAGAAACTAAAACTAAAAGTTAGTGCCATTAGCTCTGGTACCGTAATAGACCATATACCATCAAAAAACCTTTTCAAAGTAATTTCAATTCTTGAATTGGATAAAACCGACAACATGATCACATTCGGTGCAAACCTGGATAGTGGCAAATTAGGAAGTAAAGCAATCATCAAAGTTTCAAACCAGTTTTTTGAAGATGATGACATTAACAGGATTGCCTTAATTGCACCACACGCAAAACTTAATATTATAAGGGATTATGAGGTTGTTGAAAAAAAGGTTGTAGAAGTTCCTGATGCAGTTGTAGGCATTGTAAAATGTTTTAACCCGAAATGCATTACGAACAACGAAAGAATAACAACTTCTTTCGACGTGATATCGAAAGAACCTTTGGATTTGAAGTGTAAATATTGTGAAAAAATTACTCATGAAGATCAAATGGTGATAAAATAACCAAAAACCCGGGCAACCGGGTTTTCTTTTTTAATCATACTCCCTTATTTTTGCAGCACAAAATTTACAAGCATGAAAATCAATTTTGAAGAAGTACTAAAAAAGATTGAACAACTAGTAAAGGAAAACAAGCCAGATCTTCTTAAGCAAATTTGCCAAACCCTAAAAGAAGAAGTTTATCACTACGACTGGGTCGGTTTTTATAGTTTGAAAGATGGCGGTCTGGAGTTAGGACCTTATGTGGGAAAACCAACCGACCACACCCATATTGCAATTGGCAAAGGGGTTTGCGGACAAGTTGCCGAAAGTGGCAAAACAAGGGTTGTACAGGATGTAAGCCTGGAAGACAATTACATTGCATGCAGTATTGACGTACAATCAGAAATTGTTGTACCTGTTTTAAAGAATGGGATATTTGTTGCAGAACTGGATATTGACAGCCATTCCCCTGCCCCGTTTACCCAGTCAGATACTGACTTTCTGGAGAAAGTTTGTGAGATGATCTCAACTAAATTCTAAATACAAAAATGGTTCGGCTGAAAACCCCAACCGAACCAATCTTATTTACTTTTCAGAGTTGTCTCTTCTAGTAACGGCGGTCCCTATCAAAACTTCTTCTCTGAGGTCTTTCTGGTCTTGGTCTCGCTTTGTTAACTTTCATGTTACGGCCACCAACTTCAGCTCCATCCAGTTCTTCAACTGCTTTTTCACCTTCATCTTCATTAGCCATCTCAACAAATCCAAAACCTTTAGCACGTCCGGTTTCTCTGTCTTTTACAATTTTCACAGATGTAACCTCTCCGTACTCGCTGAAGATTTCATTCAATTCTTCTTCAGATAGGTTGTAGTTCAAATTACCTACATAAATGTTCATAATAAGAAAAATAAGTTAAAATAAAACAAAAGGCAGGATGCAAAAATGTACGGACCGCTTAGTTACTCGGGAAATGAAATAATTCAGAAATCTGCAAAAACTTACCCCTACCCAAAAATTAATAAATCAAAGAAACAAATGACCCTCAAATAATTTACATGATCAAGGTAGGTTTCTTTAACATGTAAAAGTTTTACAGATCAATACAATACAAAAATAAAGATAGTTTTGAATCTTCAAATTAATTCAAAGTTTTTTTTGCAAAAAGATTGAATAATTTTTCAGAGAAGTAAACAACTGTCAATCAACGTAAAGGATTAAACCTTTCAAATACTCACCTTCCGGATGATAAATATTTACAGGATGATCGGCGGGCTGATTAAGCTGCTCAAGTATTTTTACAGATCTGCCTGAAATAGCAGCGCCTGAAAAAACAGCCTCTCTAAACTGCTCTTTGCCAACAACTTGAGAACAACTAAAAGTAAAAACAAAACCGCCATTTCGAATCTGTTCAAAAGCTTTGGCATTTAACCGTTTATATGCTTGTAAAGCTTGCCTTAAAGCTCCCCTGTGCTTCGCAAAAGCCGGAGGATCAAGTATAATTAAATCGTATTTATCTTTTATGTCCCGCATAAAATCAAAAGCATCTGCTACAAAAGCTTCATGACGAGGATCATTTTCAAAATTCAGCTTTACATTTTCATTGGCCAGCTCTATAGCTTTTGCAGATGCATCAACAGAATGAACCAAACGGGCACCTCCCTGCATTGCTGAAAATGAAAAACCACCACTGTAACAAAACATGTTTAACACATCCCTGTTCTTAGAGAAATCCCGAACCAACCTACGATTCTCGCGTTGGTCAACAAAAAAGCCGGTTTTCTGCCCTTCAATCCAATCTACTTTAAACGAATTGCCATATTCTTTTACAATTGTTTGTCCGGATTCACCGAGCAAGTAGCCATCTTTAGGGTTAATATCAGCTTTAAAAGGAAGTGTTTTTTCACTCTTATCGTAAACAGCAACTAAGTTATCTCCTAAAACTTCTTTTAGCAACCGGGCTAATTGCTCACGTAAATGATGCATTCCGATTGAGTGGGCCTGATAGACAATCGTTTTATTGTAATAGTCCAAAATTAAGCCAGGCATACCATCACCTTCGCCATGGATCAGACGAAATACATTTGTTTGGTCATTATTAAATAATCCAAGGTTAGCCCTTAAACCTACGGCTGTTTGCAATTTCTTTATCCAGAAGTTATTATCGATTTCGACATCATCAAATGACACAATCCGAACCGATATTGACCCAATTTGGAAATGGCCAATTCCTAAAAACTCATTCTTTGAAGAAACAACACGAACAAGTTCCCCTTCTTCCGGTTCACGGTCAATATAATGTATTGCCCCGGAAAAAACCCAGGGGTGAAAACGTTTTAATGATTGTTCCTTTTTTGGTTTGAGTGTAACCAATGGAAATGGTTGAGGGCTCATGATTGTGCAGCAACTAAAGATTGGTAAATTTCATGAGCGATCCATGCGTCTGTTGCAGCATAGGTTTGTTGCGCAGGGCTTAATTCTGCTTCCCAGTTTGTTAAGCGTTGCGATTTTGAAATCCGTACCCCTAAAACAATACCGGCAATTTTTTTCAGGCTGAAATCCTGTATACCAAAATCTTTTACTTCATCCTGAAGCTCAACAAATCCTTTTGGCTGAAAATACTCCAAACGCTGTAAAGCTTTAATATCGTCATGGATTGCAACGCCTACCTTTTGAATATTCGGATCTGATAATAAATAGATTAATTCCTGGGGCAAACCAATCTTTTGTAATCGAAAAAGATAAGCACGATCAGCACTTGATAATTGAAGCAAAGCAACCCCGTTAACTTGTCCTCTCTTGAATGAAGGTTTTGTTTCCGTGTCGAATCCAATTACAGTACAAGCTGATAAATACTCAACAGCTTCAAATACTTTGGAATCATCATCAACAACTACAATTTCCCCTTCAAAAACGCTCAGCGGCAAATCGGCCAATGCTTCTTTACTTATATTTTCCCTAAACATATTCGTTATCAGTCTTCATCTTGATTAAACAAATGATTCAACCAACCTGGTTTCTCAGAGTGAACATCACTCCCTTCTTCGTCAGCAATTTTTACTTGCTCTTCAAAATCTATATCGCTGTACACAAGCTCATGCACTGCCCTCAAACAATTCACAAGCTTTTGTCCCCAAAAGGTACGGAAATTATTCAGGCACTCCCAAAGAGCTTCCTGCATGATTAACTCATCACCAATTTGATAAGACATTATAAAATCTTTTAAATCCTGGTAAATATCAGCTAAATCTTCAGAAACACTTGCAGTAAGAGCTTGTTCACTAAATTGCATATCGTCATCAAAAACCTCTTTATAATCGTCATGTTCACCAAGCAAATTCATTATTTTTTGCTGAAGGAAATTGTAGTCGACTTCGCTTACAAATTTCTCCAGTGCAAACTCCTGATCACTTTCAAAAGGCTGAACAACACTTACTTTCAAATAAAGAAGTGGCAATATTTTTTGAACTTTAGCAAGAAAATCCCTGGCAGGCTCTTTGGATACACCCTCAATAAATCGACAATATTCGTTTGCTACAGTAACAAGCTCAATTGTATTTTTTGAATAAACAATAGGATTTAATTGCTTCCCATCCATGATTAAAAGATTTCTGCAAAAGTAATAAGATTTTTCTTTCAGAATAATAAACAGTCTCTAATAATAGCCAGAAGCCAGAAGCCAGTGTCAAAATTACTAATTGCCTGACAGCTAATGAATGATAAATGACAACCTAAAACCGGGACTGAAAACTAAACTCCATCAACCCATTCCAATCGATTATCAATACGGTAAACAATTTTGTGGTTATCCAGCAGCCAACGAACAACTTTTATTTTATCATCTTCGGTACCAACCAACTTAAAAAGCAATTCTTCGTAAAAGCAAGGTTCTGTCAGCTGTTCTTTTACCTGGGCTATAATTTGATCAAACTCTAATTTACTCAGTGAAAGCTCATTTCTGCTTAAGCAAACATCACACTTACCACATCGAACAGAATCTTTTTCATCAAAATACTCAAGCAAAAGCTGGCTCCTGCATTTTAGCTGATTCGTTACATAGTGTAAAATTGCATCAATTCTTTCCTGATAATCAGCTTTACGATCGGCATAGTGTTCTTTCGAAATCTTTAACCGATCGGCATCTACCCGTTCTTTTGTAAAAATCACGTAAGGTGCCTTCTTTCGGGGAATATAATGGACTATTTTTAATGAGTTCAAGTGATTTAAAAACCGAAAAACAACCTCAGGCTCAACTCCTGCCCTTTTTGCCAGCAAGTCTTCATCAATACCAATAAAATTCGTAAATAAACCCGAATAAGAACGCAACAGAAGCTTTATAAATCCATCGTAATCAGAGTTTGCAACCTGAAACCGGTATAAATCATCCCTGTTAACTATGAAATGTACTCTTGACGGATTATCAAGCTCTTCTGTCAATTCCAGGTATCCTTCACGCTGCAATATCTTTAAACTGTTAAAGACAGTAGTAATTGGCAATTTGTAATTGCTGGCAAAATTCCCTATCTGAAAGTCAAAACTTTGATTAATACCATAACCAACAGCCAGTTGTAAAGAATTACACAGTGCCTGGTAAACACGTTTAATTACATCTACAGCAGGAAAAGCTTTCTCTACATTCTTTTTTAAAGCCAATACATCTGCTTTTGAATAAATTAAGGCAGCAAAAGCCTTTTTACCATCACGCCCTGCCCTTCCGGCTTCCTGGTAATAAGCTTCCGGGGAATCGGGTAAACCATAATGAATAACAAAGCGAACATCTGCCTTGTCGATTCCCATTCCAAAGGCATTTGTAGCAACAATTACCCTGCTGGTTCCTGACTTCCAGGCCTCCTGCTTTCTTGAACGGTTTACACCACTCAACCCAGCATGGTAATAATCTGCCGATATTTTATTTTTTCTTAAAAAATCACAAATTTCCCGGGTCAGCTTTCTGCTTCTTACATAAACAATTCCACTGCCTTTTACTTTTTGTACCGAACGCAACAGATAAGCCATTTTATCTTCCCGCTCTCGCACTACATAAGCCAGGTTATCACGGAAAAAGCTCTTTTTAACAACCTGCTTTTCTTCAAACTTTAACTTCTCCTGAATATCATCTACAACTTTAGACGTTGCTGTTGCCGTTAAAGCAAGAATAGGAATATCCGGAAGCAACTCCCTTAATTCTGAAATCCTTAAATAAGAAGGCCTGAAGTCATACCCCCATTGTGAAATGCAGTGAGCTTCATCTACAGCAATCAGGTTTACATCCATATGAGGCAACCTTTCCCTGAATCGCTCGGTAGCAATCCGTTCCGGAGAAATGTATAAGAATTTGTAATCCCCCCAACTCGCGCTATTAAAAGCAATTTTTACCTCTTGTGGTGTCATTGCAGAGTGAATCGCCAATGCTTTTATCCCTTTACCTGATAAATTCTCTACCTGGTCTTTCATCAATGAAATCAGAGGCGTAATTACCAAACAAAGACCTGGCCTTGAAAGCGAATATACCTGAAAAGTAATTGACTTACCACCACCTGTTGGCATCAATCCTAGCGTATCATTTCCATCATGAACAGAACGGATTATTTCCTCCTGCATGGAACGGAAATTCGCAAATCCCCAATATCGGGTCAATATGGCTTTAAAATCATTCAACGGGTTGAATATTTACTCAAATCTACTTAACAATTTTTAATGAAAATTATACTTTTTAATGCACAGTTGCAACGCAAATGTAAAACCTTAATCCGGTTATTTTTTGTAGTTTTGGCATTTAAATTAATATAAACAGAGCATTTCCAGTGAGATTTCTTTCTGAAAGAAATTTGATCGTTTAATGGGTAAAAAAAGAGCTCACATAAACACCTATAAATCAGAAGAAATTCATTGAACGTAAACGTTAGCTCTTTTTACAAATTAATTAAGTCCTTAAAAAGAAGAAAAGATGATTTACAGAAGCATTTTGCTTTTACTATTCATATTTGGAGCATTTTCTGCTTTTTGCCAGTCAGAAATAATTGGAAGCATTGACGGAAAACCAATTTTAAAAGAAGAATTTGAAAGGTTATATCGAAAGAACAATCAAGGCTTGTTGAATGACTCTGATAAAAAAACACCCCTCGGGTACCTTAAACTATTTGTTGACTATAAACTAAAAGTACATGAGGCCGAACAATTAGGCATGGATACAATTACATCGTTTGTCCGTGAACTAAAAACTTACCGGGAAGAAGTTGCGCGCCCATACCTTACTGATGTTCAATTTTCTAACAAGATGGTTACCGACGCCTACCATCGGATGACCAATGAAGTAAAAGCAAGCCATATTTTGCTAAGGCTTGATGAAAGTGCATCACCAGAAGATACCCTGAAAGTTTATAAGCGAATTATGGAGCTTAGGGAACAAGCCATAAATGGTAAAAATTTTGAAAGCCTGGCACAGCAGTTTTCTGAAGATCCATCCGCCAAACAAAATAAAGGCGTGTTAGGCTATTTTAGTGCTTTTCAAATGGTCTTTCCTTTTGAGAGCATGGCCTATGAAACACCTGTCGGTGAAATCTCCCTGCCCGTGCGGACCCGCTTTGGATATCATCTAATTCATGTGCTCGACAAGCGAGCTGCAAAAGGCCAGATACGGGTAGCCCACATTATGAAACGACTTAGACCGAACGTCAGCGAAGAGACCGTACGACAAGCAAAACAAAAGATTGACAGTTTAGCGATACTGATTAATTCTGGTGAAGATTTTTCGGAACTGGCCAAAAAGTTTTCAGACGACAGAACGTCTGCCAGGAATGGGGGTATCATGCCCTGGTTTTCATCCGCAGGAATGATTCCTGAATTTTCAGATGCTTCATTCTCTTTAAAAAATGATGGAGATATTTCTCCGGTTATCCGAACGCCATATGGCTTTCATATTATTAAACGAATTGAACGAAAACCTGTAGCCCCATTTGAAGAAATGGAAAACTTCCTGATAGATAAAATCAGAAAGAACCCGGAAATCAGCAAGCATAGCAGGCAGCTTTTTATTAATAAACTTAAGAAAGAATACAACTTTAAGCTTCAGGAAGATGCTTCTTCATTTTTGAAATCATTCAATGAGGATGAAGTTGAAAAACCGGAAGCAGTCCTTTTTAGTTTTGCGGACAAAGAAGTTACCACAAAAGATTTTGTTTCTTTTTTAAAAAAGAATGAAAATAGCAGACTATCTACAGATCAGCAATTTCAAAATTTTATTGAGGAAAAGCTAACTGACTATGAAAACGAAAATCTTGAGAACAAACATCCTGATTTTAAGTACCTGATGAAGGAATACCATGACGGTATCTTGCTGTTCAATATTTCAGAAGAAAAAATTTGGTCTGCTGCAGCATCTGACTCTATTGGCTTAGCAGCTTTTTATCAAAAAAACATCGGTAAACACCTCTGGGGTGAACGTTTTTCAGGTTGGGTTATCGAATGCCCTGACCAAAAAATAAAAGATTTGGTTGATGAAATATTAGCTTCAGATTCCATGTTATCTAAAGAAGAATTAGCTGACCAGGTAAAACAACACACAGATAAGAAAGTCAAAATTGACAGAGGTTTTTACGAAAAAGGTGACAATGAACTTGTAGATTATCTGGTATGGAATGGGCTTCAGCCTGAAAATTATAAAGATGGCTTACATTTTATCAGGGGAAACAAAATTGCCCCGCAACCCAAAACTCTCGATGAAGCAAAAGGCTTGTATATTTCAGACTATCAAAACTATTTGGAAAAAGAGTGGATTAAACAACTACGAAAGAAATACCGGGTTAAAATCAATAAGAAGATCGTAAAATCAATAGAAGCAGTATAATGACCAGAACGTTTCTACATATTATAGGTTTTTTTCTTCTAATTTGTTCTTGTGAAAAAAAAGAAGAAAAAGTTCCTGTTGCCCAGGTTGGGGATAAATTTCTTTATATAGAAGATGTAGGACAAACTTTACCCAAAGCACTTTCAAAAGCTGATAGTGTTTTATGGGTTAACGATTTTATTGAAAACTGGATTAGAAAGGAATTGGTTGTTTTATCTGCAGAACAAAACCTGACCTTTGAGCAAAAAGATGTACATAAAGAGCTGGAGGAATACAAAAACTCCCTGCTAACATACCGTTACAAAAAAGAGCTGATGCTTCAGAAAATGGACACCATTATATCTAACGAAGAAATTGAGAATTACTATCAGCAAAATAAACAGCAGTTCATTCTTAACAAAAATATTGTTAAGGCCATGTATTTAAAAACACCGCTCGAAGTTTCCGATCCCGAAACCATCAAGAATTTAAGTTTGGAAAACGATCCGGTAAAAATGGCTGAACTGGATGATTATTGTATCAGGTATGCAAAATCCTACGATCGTTTTAACGATAAGTGGGTTGATATAGAAAGGATTTTAACTCAATTGCCCGTTGAAATTACCAATCAGGAGCGATTTTTGAGGAGAAACAAGTATATGGAAAGCAAGGATACAGATTATTATTACTTTATTTGTATTCGTGATTTTCGACTTAGTGGCGACCAGTCACCAACGGAATATGTAGAGTCTCAGATTAAGAACCTGTTATTGAATCAACGAAAAATCAGGTTCCTGAAACAAATTGAAAAAGATATATACGAAGAAGGTGTTGCTACCAAAAAGTTTAAAATATTCAATGTTCAAAAATAGAAGGATATGCTAAAAAAATTATTGGCAGGATTAGTAGTAGTATTAGTTGTTTTAAGTTTTCTGAAAACTCATGCACAAGATAAAATAGTAGACCAGATTGTAGCTGTTGTTGGAAGTAACATCGTCATGAAATCTGACATTGAAAATATGTACCTGCAGCAACAAGCTCAGGGGATCACTTCTGACGGGGACATGAAATGTGAAATTCTTGAAGATTTTTTAGTTGAAAAACTGTTATTGGCCGAAGCTGAGCTTGATACAACCATTGAAGTGACAGATAGCCAGATTAATCAAAACCTTGATCAGCGAATTCAATACTTTGTACAGCACTTAGGTTCTGAAAATGCGGTAGAGGATTATTTTAAAAAGCCAATCGTTCAGATTAAATCAGAACTTGAAGAAGTAATCCGCAATCAGTCCCTCACGCAACAAATGCAAGGTAAAATTATTAATGATATAGGCGTTACCCCCTCTGAAGTGCGCTACCACTTTCGAAATCTTGAAGAAGATAAAATCCCGATTATTGAGCCTCAGGTTGAATATGCTCAAATTTCATATTACCCTCCTATCAGTTTAGAAGAAGAAAACAGGATTAAAGCAAGGCTTCGTGAATTTAAGAAGCGGATTGAAGATGGTGATAATTTCGCAACACTTGCTGTTTTATATTCCGAAGGCCCTTCAGCCGGAAATGGTGGAGAATTAGGCTACATGGGACGTGCTGAGCTTGACCCGACTTATGCTGCTGCTGCTTTTAACCTTAAGGGAGATCGCGTTTCAAATGTGGTAAAAAGTGAATTTGGTTATCACATTATTCAGCAAGTTGACCGTAAAGGTGAACGAGTAAATACCAGGCACATCATTATGAAGCCAAAACCATCTGCAGAATCATTGCAAACTGCTTATGACAGATTGGATAGTTTGGCAAATTTTGTTCGTATGGAAGATATTACGTTTGATGCTGCTGCCCAGGCATATTCTGGTGACAAAAACTCCAGAAATAGTGGAGGTATGGCTATTAACCCAATGACCATGTCTACGAAATGGAAAAAAGAAGAGCTTGATCCAGACGTAAGTAAGATTCTTGATGAGCTAAAAATCAGCGAAATATCTGATCCTTTTAAAACGACTGATGATAAGCAACGTACAGTTTACAAAATTGTAAAACTAATAAGCCGTTCAGACCAGCATCGTGCCAATCTGCAGGAAGATTACCAGACTCTTAGCGACTTATATCTTTCAAAAAAGAAAGAAGAAGTTTTGAATGAATGGATATCTGAGCAACAGGCTAAAACTTATATATCAATTGATAATTCCTACGTGAATTGTAATTATAAATTTAAAGGCTGGATTAAATAAGTTTAAACGAGTAGTTATTACTGACTTTATAAAATTTTGCTGTGAACTTTAAAAATGACGTTGAAGCCGTTGACGCTCTAAAGGATAAAATAAACCTGCTACACACCGAAATTCAAAAACGTATTTACGGTCAGGATGAAATTATCAAGCAGGTCCTTATTTCATTATTCAGCAGGGGTCACTGTCTTTTAATTGGTGTGCCCGGGCTTGCAAAAACACTTTTGGTGAATACAATCGCTGAAGTTCTGGGACTAAAATATAATAGAATTCAGTTTACTCCTGACTTAATGCCTTCTGATATTATCGGAACAGAGATTTTAGGAAAAGACCGGGATTTTAAGTTTATTCAGGGGCCTATTTTTGCAAACATTATTTTGGCGGACGAAATAAACCGTACCCCTCCGAAAACCCAGGCTGCATTACTTGAAGCGATGCAGGAAAGAGCTGTTACGGCAGCGGGGGAACGCCACCAGCTTGACAAGCCATTTTTTGTTTTAGCAACCCAAAACCCTATTGAGCAGGAAGGTACCTATCCCCTTCCTGAAGCCCAGCTTGACCGCTTCATGTTTTCAATATGGCTGGACTATCCTGAATTTGAAGATGAGCTGACAATCGTTAAAAACACAACTTCTGAATACTCCGTTGAACTTCAGGAAATTATTTCAGCTGAAGAAATTAAGTACTACCAGGATTTAATTTTGAAGATCCCGATTAATGATAGTGTGCTTAAATATGCAGTGGAGCTTTCTTCCAAAACACGGCCGGGAACAAAGCTTGCTTCCGAAACAACGAACAAATACCTGAAATGGGGAGCCGGGCCACGTGCATCGCAGTTTTTGGTTTTGGGGGCAAAAACACATGCTGCTTTATCCGGCAAATATTCTCCCGATATTGAAGATGTTCAAGCTGTAGCAAAAACCATCTTGCGTCACAGGGTAATTAAAAACTACAAAGCTGAAGCTGAAAATATTTCTGTTGACCAGCTGATTGACAAAATCATGTAATTCTTTGAAATGAAAGTTTTGAAATACAGACTTATACTAATATTAATCCTCTTATGTACTCTTGCCGGTTATAGCCAAACAACCAAGAAGGTAGATATTGAAAATGCCGACTTTCTTCAGTACAGTGAAGCTATTATTTCAAATGCTCAACGATTAATTGGCAACGTGATCATTAGCCATAAAAACATTCGCATGTGGTGTGATAGTGCATATTCATATACCAACTCCAATGAGGTTGATGCATTTGGGCATGTACACATTATAAAAGATGACACGCTGCATTTATATGCCGACTTTGTTAATTATAATGGGGACACCAAATGGGCTAAAGCCCGCAGAAATGTCAAGCTGATTAATAAAAGCACTACCCTTACATCAGACTCCCTAGATTTTGACATGAATCAAAATATTGGATACTATGATAATAACGGGACAATAGTAGATAGCACCAGGACACTAACCAGTTTGATTGGCGAGTATTATGCCGACTTTGACAAAGCATTTTTTAAAACAAACGTTGAAGCAATCACCGAAGATTACACACTGCATTCTGATACGCTTATCTATTTTACACAAAATGGCCTTGCTCAAATTGTTGGGCCAACAACCATTTATGAAGAAGAAAATACACTTTACACAGAAGATGGTTCATATAACGGTCAGACCGGCGAAGTTGAATTGTTCAGAAATTCAGTAATAAACACCCCGGAACAAAACATTATTGCTGATTCCATTTTCTATAACCGAAATACCGGAGATGGAACTGCAATTGGTAATGCAGACATACATGATTTTGAAAACCGCTTAATTGTAAGGGGAAATCGTATTGTTTATAATGAAAAAGATGAAACAGCCGTAGTTACCGACTCTGCTCATTTCTTACTTTATTCTGAAAAAGACACCTTGTTTTTACATGCCGATACCTTAAAAACCATACCTGATTCCATACCTGATGAAAAGGTTGTGATGGCCTATTATGGTGTTAAATTCTTCAGAGAGGATATGCAGGGCAAATGTGACTCAATGCTTTACTGGTCAAAAGACTCCACCGTGCAACTATTTAATCAGCCTGTCATCTGGTCTGGCAATAACCAGATGACGGCAAACTACATTGAAATGATCACGCAAACCAATGAGCCCGACCTTATAAAAATGGAGCAGGAAGCATTTATTATTGCCATGGAGGATACATCCAAATTCAACCAGATAAAAGGGCGTGACATGCTTGGCTATGTAAGGGATAATGAGTTGTTTAAAATTGAAGTAGATGGTAATGGGCAGTCAATCTATTATGCCAAAGACAAACACGGGATTATTGGGTTAAATAAAGCAGAAAGTAGCAATATCAATATTTTCCTTGAAGAAAGTAAAGTAAAGAAAATTGCTTTTATCACCTCCCCTGAAGGGGAACTACTTCCTCTCTTTGATGTTTTGGATGAAGAAAAAACCTTACCCGGATTTAACTGGTTTGATACGATCCGCCCAAAACGAATGGAAGATATTTTCAGAGGAAAGGGCTATATAATTCCTGAATCCATAGACGAAACAATTATAAAACCAACTCCACCCCAAAATGATAGCCCAGGGAAAGATCCGGAAGATTTTATGCAAATGGAATAAAGTGGATACTGGTTTTTAGATAACTGGATTCCAGGTACGGGGAACTTATTGCTGAGTGCTGAGTGCAGAGTGAACAATACTTTCAAAAGGATGCCTGGGAACTGAAAAGGGATCAGTTCATAATTAGGGGTGGGTTACTGTCAGCTTTCTTTGTGGAAGTTTCGGGTTGCGGGTTTCGGGTTAATGGAAACTGTGACCGAGACTGGAAACGGTTTTTTGAAGCAACAGCTTGTAAGCTTCAAAGAATAAGCACTGGGGCAATATTCAAAAAACAAATCCCAAAATCCAAAATCAATAACCCAACCATCGGGACACAATTGCCAATGACCAGTTATCCGGTAACGGGTATCCGGCATCAAGTATCGAGAACCTGAAATCATATCCCGTTTCCAGTCACAGTCACAGTTGCCGGTTTGCACGCTGCTTCTGTTATGAATGACCCAGTGACTAA
>JANQII010000343.1 GCA_028282195.1 Prolixibacteraceae bacterium | reverse complement strand
GCAGTTTTTAACTGCAAATAACAAGAAGTTGGAAACCTCTTCACTCCTTATAATTATAAAATAAGGTAAATAAGGTTTGGGGTTATGGGATCACATTTTACCAGTAAGGTTACTTTGTTCGATAAGGTTTTTTATGCATCCTGCAAACCTAATTCTTTGATTTATAGGCTCAGTAGCAAAATCCTGTATCTTCATCATTAAGCTTATTAATTATTTGAGGAGATGTGCGTGCTGCTTTGGTTACAGTAAAAAATGAAATTGGTATTAGTCGTTAAATTAACGTGAGTTTTGGGTTGATCTTAATAGTTTGCAAAATGATCATTGCCCCAAATCACCCCCTTAGCGGACTTTCCGATAAAAACTTTGCGCACTTCGCGGTTAAATAATCCGATGAAAACCAATGAAATAAATATGAATTTATCAATGCCAAATAAATAAACCGCAAAGGATCATAAGGATTCGCAAAGGCGCAAACAGGGATCAATACAAAATGAACAAGCCCGCATGAGATCCCGAATACTCCTCCGTCGTTTCGGGATCAATTCAACTTACATATTTCGAGGTGCTTCGCACTTGAAACCTGAGTTTCATTGAAATAAATACCATAAACTATTGAATCCAAAACTCACATTAAATCACAATTGTTTTATCCGTAAAATTCTGGTGGTCTCGTTAGTGATCTTAAATCGATTGTCAATTCGTTTTCCTACAATCCAAACCACTTTATTTCCGCTATATAAAATCCATGTATTTTCTTTTTCAGGTAATGAAAACTTTTCATCAATAAAAAAATCGCTCAATTTTTTAAAGCCATCCATTCCCAGTGGTTGAAAATATTCACCTTGGTCCCATTTTTTTAAGATTAATGGGAATTGAAGCTTGTCAAGATCCAGATCAGCAATATCCGGTAGTTTTGAAAAGCTATAATCTGCTTTTCTATCTATTTGCTGAAAATCAAGTTCAATGGGGTCAATTATTGAAATACAATCTGAATCAATGTAATAACGGTGATCAACAGTTTCTTTTGATTTTATAATAAGAAGAAAATCACGATCCTTTACTAATCGGTGTGACGAAGAATAAAATGATTTGCCGGAATCTGCATGAATGGATTGTATAATTTCTTCAACCTGTTCATTATTGAAGCCCAGAGGGAATAAAATTTCAAAAAGAATAGTTGATTTAAATTCTGTTTTTGCCAACTTCCCGATTTCAATTTTAATAATATCCCCTTCTTTATGGATTAGTTGACTTTGTTCCTCGTCAATTTTTTTGTGGTAGATTTTTTCAGTTTCCCTGAGTATTGAAGCTGTTTTACTCATGTTTCGACGAAAAGCCGGATTGATTTCCTCAAACTGTGGAATGAGTTTGTGCCGAATGATATTACGCTGATAAACCAACTCATTGTTACTTGAATCTTCCTGAAACGGGATTTTATCGGCCGCTGCATAAT
The DNA here is from genome assembly GCA_028282195.1 of Prolixibacteraceae bacterium. GTDB lineage: Bacteria > Bacteroidota > Bacteroidia > Bacteroidales > Prolixibacteraceae > Sunxiuqinia. The sequence continues at coordinate 3,047 of JANQII010000343.1, read as the reverse complement.
TGAGAATTTGCGTACGATTTGTAAACAAAAGCGGACGAATAACTTTTCCCGATTTTGGTTGAATACCGGATAGGCCGCGAATACCTGTTCCCCTGGAAAGATTGATCAGCATGGTTTCAACCAAATCATCCTGATGATGTGCGGTTGCTAAGTAATCGAATTGAAGTTTATTCAATAATTCTTTAAACCACGTATAGCGTAATTCGCGTGCAGCCATTTCAATAGAAATGCCTTTTGTTGTGGCATATTCTTCAGTCTCAAAGGTTTTTACATAAATCTCAATCCCTTTTTCGGAACAGTAGTCGCGAAGAAATATTTCATCCGAATCAGATTCAGCACCACGAAGTTTGAAGTTACAATGTGCAACAACAAAATCATTTTCCAATTGCCGGAAAAGGTGCATCATGACCATAGAGTCAACTCCACCGCTTACCGCAAGGACCAATTTTTCCTTAGTTGAAAAAAGCTTTTCTTTTTCGATATATTTCTCAAAGTCAGGAAACATTACCTAAAGTTACTACCTTTTCGGCAATGCGGATAATAACTTCAACCGCTTTTATCATCGATTTGGTTGGGACGTATTCATAAGGGCCGTGGAAATTATGACCGCCGGCAAAAATATTAGGGCAGGGAAGACCCATATATGAAAGCCTTGATCCATCTGTTCCTCCGCGTATAGCTCTTTTTATAGGAGTAACACCAACCTCTTTCATGGCTTCTTCTGCTAAATCAACGATGTATTTTACCGGCTCAACTTTTTCACGCATGTTGTAATATTGATCCTTCATGTCCAGTATTACCCTGTCAGCCCCATATCGCAAGCCTAATGTCTGGCACAATTGTTTGATCAATGCTTTTTTGTGTTCAAATTTTTGCATGTCATGATCACGGATGATGAAGATCATTTTTGCTTCTTCAACAGAGCCATTAAATGAAACACAATGGAAAAAGCCTTCATATTTTTCAGTATGCTCAGGGCGCTGTTCTGCTGGCAACATTCCCAAAAGTTTGTTGGCAACTACAATCGCATTGATCATTTTATTTTTGGCTGCACCCGGATGAACGCTTCGTCCTTTTATCGTGATTGTTGCCATTGCTGCGTTGAAGTTCTCGTACTCCAATTCGCCAATCTCACCTCCGTCAAGCGTATAAGCAAATTTTGCCCCAAACTTTTCCACGTCAAAATGATCTGCACCTTTGCCAATTTCTTCGTCAGGGGTAAAGCAAACCCTGATTTTTCCGTGTCTGATTTCGGGATGCTCTATCAAATACTGCATGGCTGTCATAATCTCAGCAATGCCGGCTTTATCATCGGCACCCAGTAAGGTGTTACCATCGGTTGTAATGATTTCCTGTCCAATATAATTTTGTATATCGGGGAATTGAGCAGGATCAATAGAAACCTTATCGTTTAATTGTATAGTTCCCCCTTTGTATTTTCGTATTTGGGGGTTCACATTTTCACCTGAAAAATCAGGGCTGGTATCCATATGCGCAACAAAACCGATTGTTGGACAACTTTCACTGGTATTGGCCGGGAGTGTAGCCATTACATAACCGTTTTTGTCCTTTTCAACTTCATGCATCCCAATTTCTTTCAATTCTGTAACCAGTAGATCTGCAAACTGGTGTTGTCTTGCTGTGCTTGGGAATGTATTACTTTTTGGGTCTGAAGTCGTATGTATTTTTGTGTAACGTATAAAACGATCAATTACTCTTTCCATTTTTATCTAATTAAAAGTTATTTTGTTGTAAGTTGAAGATTACGATCTCATTTATTAGCAGGATAAATGCAGTACACAACCATACTTCCAGTTATTGGTCACGTTTTTACCTAAAACTGTCAATTGCAACTGTGACTGAAAACTTATTAATAGTCATTAATCATTGGTTGTCATTAAGTCATTTATTGCGTGTTTCTTATTTGTCTATCTCTTTAATCTTCCAGCTTCTAGCTCCTGGCTTCTAGCTCCTGGCTTCTGGCTTCTGGCTTCTAGCTTCTGGCTTCTAGCTATTTTTTAAACATCATCTGAATTAAACTTGAAACCAACCCGTTTTCCGGTTTGGATTTTTGAATGACTGATTTTTGCTTTCATTTGTTCTACGGTCGCAAATTTTATCTGGTCATAAGGTGGAACGAGCAAATCGAACTCAATGGCATAACGAATTGATGTATCAAGTATCTCTTTTAAAACTTCTTTTGAAATAATATCTTTCTTAAAATCTTTAACTAACTCACTGGATTGGCGCTTTCCTTCAACAAAGAAATGATTCTGATGGTTGATGAAAATACGTGCAATTAAATAGCCAATATCCTTCAAACGGCTGTATTTAAATGAATCTGACAAAAAGTTGTAGATGTGTATTATTCCACAATAGGAATTTAACGGGTTATTTTTCACGTAATCGGTTTCCCAAATAGGGTGCTCGCGGTTGAATAAAAAAACATTGGAATGCATGCTAAAAACCAACATATCGGCAGCTAATCTGAACTCAGCTTCAAATGGTCCTTTTTCGTGAAAAGTTGGTAGTATTTCTTGGGGGATTTTGTTTTTTAATTCTTCCCTGTATTTATCTGCTAACTCTTCTAAAACCTCTTTAAGTTGGTTAAAGGCTTTTAAAGTGTTTTTATATACAGCCTGCTTGGCATTTGATTTTACAACAATGGATTCCAGCCCGTTAGGTTCTTTTGTCATAATTATTCAGATTTGTATCCTGTAAAAATAAGAAAAGGATGTATCAAAAGCCTATCAATAACCTTTTAAAAATTAACCATCAACTTTAGGAATCTATTTATCAGGATTTTACTATTTGAAAATTGGCTTTTAAAAGAGGCTGTCCCAAAGTTAACTTAACCGCTAAGTATTTTAAGGAACCGCAAAGACACAAAGATTCAAGCCTTTTTAAATCAGGATCTTAGTGTTCTTTGCGTAATCTTATGCGTTCTTAGAAGCTGTCTAAAAATTATCCTTTCATTTTATTAGGCGTCTTACCTGCCAGCCGGCAGGCTGGTTTCGGTTATCCTGCGTCGAATTTTCCTTAAATAG
>JANQII010000340.1 GCA_028282195.1 Prolixibacteraceae bacterium | reverse complement strand
CTATTTAAGGAAAATTCGACGCAGGATAACCGAAACCAGCCTGCCGGCTGGCAGGTAAGACGCCTAATAAAATGAAAGGATAATTTTTAGACAGCTTCTTAGGTGATACCCTATTTGTTTGCAGCAGGATAGTTCATTAAAAAGCAGTAAATATTTTTATTGCAATATGGGAAAATACTTCCTGAATCCGATTAAAATTATATTTTTGTGTACGTTAACGGAAATGATAATCATCTAAAAACTATATGGATATGCAAAACAACCTACTACTTGTCCTACTTGCTGTTACAGTACTTTTTTCTGCATGCAACAGCGGCACTAAATCAACTCAAACTGAAGAAAAGAAAAACATGTTTACCGGAGCAAAAGGTGAAGTGAAATTAATGACCCTGGATCCGGGGCATTTTCACGCAGCATTGATTCAAAAAGTAATGTATGATGAAATGAACCCTGTGGTTCATGTCTATGCTCCCGATGGTCAGGATGTCGATGATCATATTAAGCGAATTGAAGGTTTCAATACCAGAGCTGAGAATCCAACTTCATGGGATTTGAAAGTATACAAAGGCGACGATTTTTTTGAAAAAATGATAGCTGAAAAACCAGGAAACGTGATGAACGTTTCTGGTAATAATGCAAAAAAGACTGAATACATCAAAGCTACTGTTGATGCTGGTATTAATGTTTTTTCAGATAAGCCAATGGCAATTAATTCTGCAGACTTTGCTCTTCTGGAGGAAGCATTCCAATCAGCTGAGGCAAATGGGGTATTGCTTTATGATATCATGACTGAACGTTATGAAATTACAACGATGCTTCAGCGTGAATTGTCACAGATTTCAGACGTATTTGGTCAGCTACAGGTTGGATCGGAAAAAGAGCCTGCTATAACAAAAGAAAGTATACATCATTTTTACAAGTATGTTGCTGGCAGCCCGTTAAAACGTCCGGCCTGGTTTTTTGATACAGAGCAACAAGGAGAAGGTATTGTTGATGTAAATACGCACTTGGTTGACTTGATTCAATGGGAAGCTTTTCCTGAAGTAGTTCTTTCAAAAGACGATGTTGAAATTATTTCAGCAAAGCGTTGGACTACAGATATGACCCCTGAAATGTTTAAAAAGGTAACTCACCTGGATGAGTATCCGGAATACCTTCAAAAAGATGTTGAGGATGGGGTTTTGAAAGTTTACAGTAATGGAGAAATCAACTATAAACTAAAAGGAATTCACGCAAAAGCTTCTGTAATTTGGAATTATCAGGCTCCTGAAGGTGCTAAGGATACGCACTACTCAATTATGAGAGGTACTAAATGTGACCTAATTATTGAGCAAGGTGAAAAAGAAGGCTACAAACCAAAACTGTACATCGAGGCTACTGCAGATGAAAACTTAAGTGCAAGTCTTGAAGCTGCTATTCAAACGCTTTCTTCAAAGTACCCGGGGCTTGCTCTTGAAAAACTTGGTGATAAGAAATGGGCACTAAATATTCCGGATAAATACAAAGTAGGCCACGAAGCACACTTTGGTCAGGTAACCGAGAAATACTTAAGGTTTTTGCAAGAAGGAAAACTGCCTGAGTGGGAAGTTCCAAATATGATCGTAAAGTATTACACAACTACGAAAGCCCTTGAAATGGCTAAATAGAAATTGTGTGTTCGATCATATTAAAGCTCTTCTTTCCCGGAGGGCTTTTTTTGTGTTTTCCACTTAATTAACCTGGAGCAAATAAGATAACTATACTTATAGGCTTCATTCCATTGACTAATTCTTGGCCCGGCAACATTAAGCGTTTCAACTTCATTTATTTCAAGAAAATGAATAAGCTGCTCCATAGGGTCATCAATAAAAAAAGGACTAAGTTTAAAAAGAAAGACAGGCTGTCCGGTTTCTTTGGCGTAGTCGAATGTTAACAGGGTTCCGCCGGATAGTTCATCTTTGTAAATGATCAAGGTAGCATCTGATTCCCGAATGTTTTTTCGGGTCCGGTCTTCATAGCTGGTGCTCCAAATTTCTTTTAAAGGATAGTTAAGTGGTATCTCACCATCTTCGGCTTTTCGACCTGCAGGGCACCACCCACCGCAATCAAAATCTAATTTTAAGCAGGCATCTAAGGCTGCCCGGTCAACACCGGTTTGGCCGCCACTTATTATTCTTTTCAGCTTCATTCAATAAAAATATAGAAATGAAGTAGATTTTTTCAGCAAAGTATGCTGGAAAAGAACAGCGTGTTGGCAAAACAGACCGTTTTAAAACCGCTCAGCCGATAACTGTTTTTACTGATCGGATGACTTCAAGTCATCCGATCAGTATAGCATCTGGCTACTTTGACCCAATCATTCCCAAATTATTATTTACCAACCTGTATTTCAACAGATAAATTTTTACCCATTCCGGTATGAAGGTTCGTTATGGTATAGGGGAGGGTAATATTTTCATTCGTTACTGCACAATTGACTATTACCGTAGAACCTGGAAATATTTCAATCTTTTTGGGGGATTTATTTTTGGGGGATCCGTTTTCAAGAATAAAAGTCAAATCTGTTGGATTTGAGATTTCAAAAAAAACTATTCCCTTTTCTGTTTTAAACGGTTTTTTTATCTCAATTGAAGTTTCAAACAATTGTTTTAAAAGGTTTTCCGGTCCTGCCAGCTGGTTGGCAAAAAAAGCAACAGTTCTTCTTTCAAACATCGCATTTTTTAAGTCCTCAAGGCTGCGTGTTTTTGCAAAAACCAGGGTCATTGGACGTTTGTATTTTTCGTAATTGAAACGATGTGATGCAACAATATGAATATCGGAATTTGCGATAAAAGACAGATTTTTGTTTATGCACCAATCAAAGGAAACAGGATACCACTCATCCCAGTTATAAACTTCAATTCCATGCAGCCAGCCTCTTTTGTATATTTCTTCATGAATATCCCACCACTTACAGGTATCTGGTTGCATTGCCTGCCAGCCCGGATGGTTCCACATTACAAAAGCTCCCTGGTTGTTAGCTTCCTTAATAGCATCCATGTATTTTTCTGTTTCAAGGGCTGCAACATCTGAAACAAAAAGAGCATTTAGGTGACCTGGAGGCATACCTCTGGTTATTTCGCCAGCTTTAACAAGCAATAAATTCAAATTTTCAGCTTCAGGTTTTGCTATTTCGAAAGCTGAATTTTGATCACCCTCAACATACTTTTTGCCTGGTTGATTTTCAATATGATCGGTAATGGCAATTGCATCCAATCCTTCATAATAGGCTTCCTGAACCCGGACGGTTGGCCAAACTGATCCGTCTGAGAAAATAGTATGCATGTGAAAATCACACTTTAAAGTTGTATAATCTCCGATATTCGGAATGCGAATTTCTTTTCTATACAACTTGCGCAATGCGTCCTTTTCTTTTACAACATTGAAGTTTTGTGCGAAAATTGTTGTTTGTACCCCTATCAATAATAGGATAATTAAAATCTTTCTCATTGGTTATTTACTTTTGAGCTATTTTTTTACTTCCCATCCATAATCAATGTACTCCCAGTCAAAGTCATCTCCGGTTATCGAAACTTTAACAAAGCCTTCTTCAGTATCATGATAAGCACCTCCCCACCATTTGGCAGAAACGGCACCACCAGTGATAAACTGAGTGCCCAATACATTAATTTCTTCATATAAATGCTGATGTCCTTGCAGTACCAGTTTAAGATTCTTACCATCAAACAAATCCCAAACCTGTTTAAAGTTTTTAAACGTATCTTTATCGGTGTACCTGCCTTCCAGTGCCGGATAGTAAAGTGAAAGGAACGGAACATGGGCCGAAACAATTATTGGTGTTTTGGCATCAAGTTTAGCAATATCTTTTTCAAGCCAGGTCATCTGTTCTTCTCCAACACAATAGGAATCTTCGCAAACCTGTGCGGTGTTAAGGATAATGAAATGCCAACCTTTATGATCGAATGAGTAATAACTTTTGTGTATATAATGTTCAAATAAACCTTCATTGTAAAGTGGATTATCCTTTTCAACTCCCCAGAAACGGTCATGATTTCCCATGGTTGGATAATAATCTATGCCAGCATTTGCAATGGTGTCAGCATAACGTTTCATAAGCGTATGGGCAGTTAAAGAATCTTTTCCAAGAACATCGATGTCTACATTGTCCCCTCCGGTTAAAATAAAGTCTACTTCATTGGATTTGGCTGTTTCAATAGCTTTATTTAATCCGTCAAAACATCCATTGTCTTTGCTATTTAAGTGAATATCAGTCAAAAAAGCAAAGCTGAATCCCTCCTGATGTGTACTTGTATTGTTTGTTTTTTCTTGAGGCGTACAAGAATAGATGATAAAAAGAATAACTAAAAAAACTAAGTTTTTCATGGTAGTCGTGTTTTAGTTTTAAATGGTGTAAGCGGCAAAAGAAGGTGTCCCAAAAAGTCAGGGTGTGAATTTATTTGCAAAATTTTTCAAAAGACAAAATACATGTAGTTAGTTAATTAAGTATTCACGCCCTGACTAAGAATCAATTTTTCAACACTTTTTAGACTGCCTTCAGTAAAACCAGTACCAGTAATTTAAAAATAATTATTCCCAACCAAATAGTTGTGTCAGATTTGGATTTACAGTAACATGAGTCTGCGGAATTGGACGATAGTAATATTTTGGATCAACAAATGTGCCCCTTTCCTTTACAGTTCCAACAGTTCCGCTTGTTCCATTATTTAAATAGAATGAAGCATCAGAATCCTGCGGTCCAACCCGGTAATAAATAAAAGTTTCACCCAATGAATTCTTCTCTTTATCAGCGGCAGCAGGGATAGATTCTGACAGGTCAAGCAGAATAATGTCTTCAACACCATCACCAGTCAAATCATACCTGCCTAATCCGGGGAAATACAAACCTTCTGGTTCATTTTCCAAAAGCTTCCCTGCGGCATATCTCATCAAATCGTCGTGTCTGAAACCTTCCAATGCTAACTCGATTCTTCGTTCGCGACGGATTTCAAGAATTTCATTTTTCTGTGAAGATGTAACATTTGTGTAACGAGATTCCTGAACCGGATCAATTGATGGGTTCAGGGAAAGGTTTGGCATTCCTGCACGATCACGAAGAACATTGATGGTAATATCTAAGTCTCCCTGTGTAAGTTGTCCTAACTCAGCTTTTGCTTCGGCATAGGTAAGAAGTATTTCAGCATATCGGATAACAGGAACATCAATACTCTCCTGAACGGTTTCAGATTTGTCGTTAACAAATCCTTTTATTTGATGGTAGCCGGAAAAGTTTTTTTGCAAGCGTTGCTTGTAAATACCTCCACCTTGCGAATAAGTTTCGGTATTAATCAGTTCCCATCCCGGGTACGCGTAAGTTTGCATTAATCGTGGGTCACGGTTCTCAAATTCTTCAACAAATAGCTTTGTTTGATAATTTGCAACACTCGAATAGTATGTACCATCAGCCATCAGGTAAGACTGAAGTAAGTCTTTGGACGGTCCCACTTCATAATCACCAAAATACCATGCCCAAAAACCACTGTTGCGGACATCCTGTTCAAAAATGGTAGTTAAAATAACTTCAGGATTGGATTGCAGATCGGTATTTACGAATAGAGAGGCATAGTCAGAAGATGGGTTACCGGTATTGTGAATCGCAAATCCCCCATTATCCATAATTTGCTTTGACAAGTTTGCTGCCATTTCAAGATAGTTATTTGCAGAAGATTCAAGCTCCAGTTCCGGATGGTACTTTCTGAAAGTACCTTCGTATAATGCATGTCGGGCCTGGTATGCTAAAACAACCCATTTGTCAACAGCACCTGATTTCTGATCCGTTTTTACATGTTGTGCCGCAAAACTATAGTCTTCAAAAATCTTATCAACGATCATTGTTCGGGAATCGCGTCCTTTAAAAAGTAATTCTTCGTTGCTGGTACCTATCGTTTGGTCATACCAGGGCACATCGGAATATCTTTTTACTTTATGCATATAAAACTTGGCACGAAAAAAACGTGCAATGCCTTTATAATGGTTCAGTATATCTTCGGGTACATCTGCACGGTCAGCATTTTCAAGAAATAAGTTTATGCTTCTTAATTGTTCCCAATCCCATCCTCCGGTAATGGTAGCTGATGATGGATTGCTGATCATCATGGTTTTAAGCTCAGTATTACCTGTGGTAGTTGCATTATCTGAAGTATTATATGCATCGTCTCCATAGATATCCAGTCCCGGGAAATCATAGAGATTAAAAACGTACATGGCTAAATCTTCTTCGCTTTTAAAGAAATTTTCAGTCCCAATTGAAGTTTCAGGAAATCGATCCATAAATTCGTCATTACAGGCTGAGAGCAGAATGATCGAAAAAATTGTAAGTAAGTTTAATATCTTTTTCATGATTCAATGTTTTTCAATTCAGTTTAAAAGTTGACGTTTATACCAAATGAGTATCTGCGTTGGAACGGATAAGCATAGCCTTTGCCATTTTCCCTTTCATCAGGATTGTCTTCTGGATTATACTTGTAGAAGACATCGGTAATTGCTTCCGGGTCGTAGTAGTCTTTTAGTTCTGACCATTCAGCCAGGTTTTCACCACTTACGAATATCCGAATACGGTCAATATTAATTTTTTTTGTTAATGATTTTGGAAGCGTGTACCCTACGGTTAAATTTTTAAATCGGATGTAAGAAGCATCAAGTAAATAATCGGTTTGAGGAATGGCCAAACCTTTCGATTCATCGATACGTTCCCCCAGGTTACGGTCTGCCAGCCAGGATTGCAGGATTGGATATTTGGAATCAGTATTTGCATCAGCGAGCCCGGCATCAATATAGGATTGAGAATGTTTGGCACGATTAACATCACTATCATCAGAACCACGGTAAAAGTCGGTTAAGTGTTGATATCCGCCCGCATACGGCTGTTGGTAAAAGCCCCAGTAAAGATAGTCAAGCGGATAATAATCACGTTTGCCAATTCCCTGGAAAAATGCTCTTAAATCAAAGCCATTCCATTCAAAATTCAGGTTCAACCCAAAACGTAAACGGGGCGAAATATTTCCAATAACAGAAAGATCTTTAGGGTCATCAACTGTTAATCCTTTTTCAATGGCATTGTTACCATCAAGGTCTTTGTATTTTGGCCAGCCAGGAACAATTGAAAGGGCACCCCAGGGGATAATGCTGGTTTGATCCAGGGCATCAATTTCTTCCTGGGTTTTGAATAAACCATCACTTTGTAATCCCCAGATTTCACCCATTTTCATTCCTTTGTAGAATTGTGTTAGGTTTCTGTTTGGATTATCAAATTCTGTAATTTCAGCCTGACTATCAGATAAAATAAACTTGGTATCAAAATAGAAAGGTTTACCTGCCAGTTTAAATGTATTACGGTAATTTATTGAAAGTTCCCATCCATTAGTTTTGAGGTCAGCAGCATTTTCCATTGGTTCATCAGCTCCCAAAACATCTGGCAAATCCCTACCTAATGTAAGCATGCCCTCTGTATTACGTGTATACATGTCAAACATGGCAGTTAAGCGATCATCAAATAAGCCAAGGTCGAAACCAAAGTTAATCGTAGAAACTTTTTCCCACGTGTAGTTTGATGATACCAATGATGGAGGAGATACAATTTGTGGACGGTTATCACCGATAATATAATCGCCAATAGATGCATCCATTGTAGGAATATACCCATATGCACCAACTGCCTGGTTACCTAATGAGCCGTATGATGCACGTAGTTTAAATTGACTAATGGTATTATTTGCAGCGGACATAAAGCTTTCTTTGTCAATACGCCAGGCTACAGAAGCTGATGGGAAAAACCCAAAACGATCATCTTTCGGAAATTTTGATGATCCGTCATAACGGCCATTAAATTCTACAATGTATTTGTCTGCATACATATAATTTAATCGGTAAAACAGTCCCCGGATTGACCAGTCTTCAATATCTTCATCAACATGGTCTTCTCCGGTTGCAAGGGCAATCGTTGGGAGCGATGAAGAAATTACCTTTTCTTTTTCAGCTTTAAACCATTCATAACGACTGTATTCCTGGTTAAACCCAACAATTGCAGTTATTTCATGACTATTCAGTTTTTTATTCAATGTACTGTAAATATTAAATACATTGTAGGTATCAAAAGTCGCACTTCTAAAAGCTTTATTGTTCCCAATTTCACGAACGTCTTCCGGGCCATAACCAATTTTATATTTTGAATAGTACCAGCGGTAATTCCCGGTACCTTTTCGAATAGTGTAGTCAGCGTTAATTTTTAAAGCATCATGAAAAAAACGCATTTCACCGGTGAAAGTAGATTGTACTGTATTGTATTTTTTATTTTCATCTCCTCCTTTTGTTAATCTGGCACCGGTTTCACCAACCCAAGTGTTTGCCCATGTCCCATCTGGGTTCTTATCCCATTCATTTGGGTGAAAATTGTATAAATCCCACATGGATAAGTAAGACGGTTTTTCACGTTCTGTAAGTGTAATAAGTGTATTGTTTCCTACCGTTAGCCATGAATAAGGTTGATAGTTCACTTTACTTCGTATACTGTAGCGATCATATAAGTCGTCAGCAAGTTTTAATGCACCAGCCTGATTATCATATGATCCGGACAAATAGTATTGTGCTTTTTCTGATCGGCCATCTATGGTGATATGGTGTTTTTGTGAAAAAGTATAATCACCTAAAAAATAGTCCGTCCAGTCTCTGTTTCCCATATATTCCCAGGTACTTGCATCATTTGGGTTTACCCTTACCCCTTCAGTTCCCGAAGGATCATCAGAGCGTTGTTTTGCCCATAAATACGTTTCGTCGCTGTAATTCTGATTATCCCACGGTGTATTGTCTGTAGAGGTTTCGCGTAATCGAAGATAAATATAAGGGTCTGTAATTTTGTCCGGCAGGATAGTTGGCTTATCCCATGAGAAGTTGTTGTTATAGCTAATAAAAACTCCCTCTTTTTTTCCTACTTTAGTAGTAATGAGAATAACCCCAAAAGCGGCTCTGGCTCCGTAAATTGCAGCAGAAGAAGCATCTTTCAATACCGAGATATTGCTTACATCTTCAGGGGAAAGCCTGTTTAATTCTTCAGGACTTGCAGGTACCCCATCGATCAAAATAAGTGGATCTCCTCCATTAATTGAAGTAATACCCCTTATGTTGATTTGTGCAACTTGTCCGGGTTCGCCACTTACAAAATCAATATTAAGATTCGGAACTGCACCTTGCAACCCCTGTGAAATGCTGTTTATTGGACGACTTTCCAGTTGTTTGGAGTCAATCGCATCAACAGCACCAGACAGGTTTACTTTTTTCTGGGTACCATAACCAACTACAACAACTTCACTAATGTCAGTTGTTTCATCTTCAAGAACAATGTTGATGGTTGATCTTCCGCCAACATTAACTTCCTGGCTTTTCATTCCAATAAAAGAGAAAATCAAAATGCCATCGGAAGGAGCTTCAATCTGGTATTCCCCATCAAAATTAGTGACAACACCTTGGTTGGTTCCTTTAATTACTATAGAAACACCGGGTAAAAATGAACCATCGCTTTTTGAACTCACCTTCCCTTTCACGGTAATTTCCTGAGCAGTGCTTGCTAATGTCAGCATGCTTGCCAAGCAAAAGACTGCAATTGTTTTGAAATAGGTTTTTAGTTGAGACATTTTCTTTGAATTTAATGTTCTGCGTTTTAAATTTTTTGATTAAAGTGAGGTTTTAAAATTGAATATTATTCATTTATCTTGAATGAACGTTCAATTAATTTAAGGTTATAATAGTGTTAATAGATTGAATGAGTATTCAAACTAAAAATAACAATTAGATAATCTTTCTACGACTTGATTTATCTATAATTGCGGAATTGTTTTTGAATTGTATTTTGCAGTTTAATGTAATTGTAATGAAAAAATGATGTTTTTTTTGAAACAAAAAATATCTGAAGATTTTACTCAGTTAGTATTTAATTCTTATTTTTAACTAAACAATAAGAAGTGTGGGTCGAAAAAGTTTAAAAGAAGTAAGGCAAAAAGAAATCATAAAAGGTTTTTATGCCGTAGCTAAAAAAGAAGGTTTGGAAAATACTTCGATAGCAAAAGTTGCAGAATCAATGCAAATTAATCCTAGTTTAATTATTCATTATTTTAAAAGTAAGGAAGGCCTGGTTCTTGGATTGATTGATTACAATCTGGAAAGGTATGAAGGAATGTACAATATTGAAGGGGGTAAGTTAGATACTGTAGAAAAACTTAGAGAGTTGGTCAATAATTTATTCTCGAAAAAATGGAATAGATTATTTGACGATGGGGTTTATTACAGTTGTTATGCTTTGACTTACCGAAATAAAGAAATAAAAGAAAAGTATAAATCGCTTCATGATTCTCTCAGGCTAATGTTAAAAGAAGCTTTAGACGAAGCAGAAAAAAATGGGGTGATTAAAAATAACAATCATACCGAATTGTCTGAAACAATATTTGCTGTTCTTGAAGGAGCTTATTATTACCTGGGAATGTCGTCATCAAGTGAAGAATATAACATAAAGATGGAGCTTTATAAAAGTTACGTTTTGGATTTGTTGAAATTATAAGACCAACGTCCTGTAATTTTATATTTTAGGACTAATGGCCTGGTAATTCTCGTTATTGAATAAAGAGCAATTAACATCCAAATAATATTTACTACGAAATTTGGCGGGTCTTCAAAAAAAATTGAATTGATTACCAGGCATAACCCTCCTAAGGCGTTGAGTATGTGGTAAAATACTTGCTCGGAAGATATTCTTTTCAGGCTAAGAAGCAAATAGGCCAGAATATATGAAATTGCTCCAATCCATCCAATTATTTCAAATACGTGCATAATTTCTTTTGGTTAAGAAAAAATCAGTTTGAAGCATAAAAGTAATTGCCTTTTATGAACTGAATATTTATTAAATCTTAAGCCATTTCAGAAAAATGCCCAATGATATTAATTTTAACATTAGGTAACAGATTTCAATGCGTGTCATTAAAATTCATTAAATAATCCCAAGGCATAAAATGCGAGTGATTTTAATCTAAAGAATTCCCCGAGGCTTTGCCACGGGGATAGTCAACTTTAAGAATTTTCTTTATTTTTTACAGGAATGACTTTGCATATTTCAAATCTTCGGGGGTGTCAATTCCAATACTTTCAAATTCAGTAACAGCTGTTTTAATCTTATAACCATTTTCCAGCCATCGAAGCTGCTCAAGTGATTCAGATAACTCAAGGGGTGTTTGGGTAAGTTTTGTAATTTCTTTGAGGGTATCAGCTTTATAAGCATACATTCCAAGGTGACTGTAGAACTTAGTACTTGAAAGCCATTTCTCTTTTTCAATGCCGCGTAAAAAAGGAATGGTTGAACGGCTGAAAAGCAAAGCGTTCATTTGTTTGTCCAGCACCACCTTTGGACGATTAGGGTTGAATAATGTTTTTTGATCTTCAATTACTTTAACAAGTGTGGCTATTTGTGTATTTGTATCAAAAAAGCACGATTTTAAAGCTTCGATTTGTTCTTTTCTTACAAAAGGTTCGTCTCCCTGAATATTAACAATCACATCAAAATCAGTTTCATTTGAAAGAATATCTGCAGCTTCAGCACATCGGTCAGTTCCACTTTGGTGGTGTGAGCCAGTCATTACAAATTGTCCGCCAAACCCTTTTACAGCATTGGCAATTCGTACATCATCGGTTGCAACCCATACGTTATCTAATGATTTTAAGGCATTATCAAAAACGTGCTGAATGATTGTTTTATCGCCTAGCTTTGCCAGGGGTTTTCCCGGGAAACGGGAAGATTGAAAACGGGCCGGGATTATTCCAATGAATTTCATGTGTATTTATATTATTATATCAAATTAATTAATCCTGTTTCGCTCAATTTTTATTGAGCCAAAATCAGCTTAAAATCATTTAAACAGCTAAAATGCATAGTGTACATGCAAAAGAACAAAATATCTTCGAAACGGAAATACTTTTTGATTTCAGCCATGTCAGGTAACATATTTTTTAACTATTTTAGTCGGAGATTTGTATAAAACGTTAACGAATCATTTTAAATTGGTAATTATTTTAAAATATTTCTATTGAATCGTTTGAAAAAAGATTCAATAGTGATAATTTGTATTTCCGTTTTTATGTGAAGGATTGTCTAAGGCATTTTAAAAAATTGTTCAAAATAAAGTAGGGTAATTCATCACAACATGGTAGTAGTGGATGAGTGATTAAGTGGACTTAAAGTGGACTGTTTCTTTATGAACTTGTAAAATTCGATTCTATGAAAAAGATTCTTGTAGCAGAGGATAATAAGTTAATTCTGGAAACTATTAATCATAAGCTTCAAAAAGATGGTTATGACGTAGTTAAAGTACTAAATGGGAAAGACTGTTTAGAACATCTGCAAGACAATGATGTAGATTTACTAATTACAGATTTGTACATGCCTTTTGTTAATGGGCATGAAGTGATTAATACTGTAAGGAACGAATGGAGCAGAAAAACACCAATTTTGGTCTTGTCTGCTGATGGTGCTGAAGACACCGTTTTGAAAGCTTTTGAACTTGGTGCTGATGACTATGTTGTAAAACCATTTAGTTTAAGTGAGTTGACAGTCCGAATAAGAAAACTTCTGGCTACGTGATGAAAAAGGGACGACTATCAATTAAACTACTTCTTTTACAAATTGCGATTTTATTTCAGGTATCAGCATGGGCACAAAACACGGTTAATGCCGATTCTTTGATGCACACCGCTCACGATTTAGCAATTGCAGGTAAGTATAAGAAAGCTATTGCAATGGCTGAAGACCTACTGGATCGTTTCCCGGAATATAGCGATGCGTATGTGCTTAAGGCCCGGGTAATGGCCTGGGAGAAGAATTATGTAGCTGCAATCAACGAGATAAATAAATATATTCAGGAGGATTCTGAAAATCTGGATGCGCATTTGGCACTTTGCGATTTTTATCGTTGGAATGAAGACTTTGAGTCTTCAAAGAGGGTAGCCCAAAATGCGCTGGAGATTTTTCCTGAAAATGAAAAGCTTCTGCTGCAATTAACGAAAGCTGATTTTGTTGCGGAAGAATATGAGTCTGCGAAAGAAAGTGGAAACGATTTATTGGAAAAATATCCTTCCAATAAGGAAACAAAAGAGATTTTGAGAACCATCGAAATGAGAAAATGGCGGAATGAAATTCGTTTAGAGCATTATGTCGATGGTCATAATAAACCCTTTCGCCGGCGCTGGCATATGAGTTCTATCGGATATGGAAGAAATACTTCTTTTGGAATGTATTCGGCCAAAGCTTATATCGGTGATTTCCTTCATGAAGGAGATGCCCTTTATGATACCGATGTGTCAGTCCAGTATTCTTTAGAGTTTTATCCAAAATTTGGGAAGTACGATTACATGTACTTAAATTATGCTATTTCAGACGATGAATTTTTCCCGAAGAACCGGATTGGGACTGAATATTATCATGTTTTCAAAAAAAGTGCGGTTGAAATTTCTTTAGGGTATCGTTATATGCAGTTTACACCAGCTGAAGATCCGGAAGTAAATGTAAATATTTTTACAGGTACGCTGGCGAAGTATTTCAGGAATTACTGGGTAACATTCAGGCCATATGTGATTGATAACGGTGATGATACTTTTTTTAGATATTCACTATCTGTTCGAACTTTCCTGAAGCCGGAAATGAGCTATGTTCAGTGGCTGGTTGGTACAGGCACATCAACAGAAAACCCTGTTTTTTATACATCAGGCCCTCCAAGTGATGGTTTGGATACTTGGCGTGTAGAGATGCAGTGGAAGCAAAGAGTTTCAAAACTAATATCGTTGGAACTTGAAGCCGGTTTTGTAAACTCTGAATTTAATTACGAACGGAGAAGAAATCAGGTGATTTTAAGAAGTGCAATTTCATTCCTGTTCTAAATGAATAAAAAGGTACTCCATATCATTTTCGGTTTTACCTTTCTTATGATGGGGTATGGAGTAATTTATGCATCCAATAATGCTGAAGCTAATGCAGAACATGTACTTGATCAAAAATCACGAGACTTGGTTTTTTCGGAGAGCAGTGCTGACCCTCAGCGTTTCTCCAGTCCTGAAGAACGAAGGGAATACTGGCAAAAGAAATCAGAGCAACTTCCGCATAAAAGCTTCTGGACTACCAAAAGGGAAGAAGCCAAACAGAAATTACTGGAGCTTGGGCATAAGATTTTTGGACCCAATGCAGAGCCTGCTTTTGATTATGTGATTGAAGTGATTTTCAATGTGCCCTTATTAATTGTTCTTTTAAGTTTGATAATTGCTTTTTTACTGAATGTTTTTCTTGTTGCAATATTTGTACTTGTAACAAACCTGTTTAAAAATACGAAGGAGAAATACTATGCAGGTTTAAGGGAGCGTTATGAAGGAGTTCTTACGAGTTTCCTTTTTGAAGAAATAGAAGCACAGGAAACGGTTCAAAAACTGGGAAAGGTTAAAACAACATCCGGGCGAAAAATTCTGATTGATATCTTATTCAACTATTTGAATAACCTGAGTGGTGAATACAGCGATCGAATCCTGATGCTGTATTTACGGTTAGGCTTGCAATATGAATCTATTCGGAAAATATCTTCCATGTTTTTTCATAATCGTATTCAGGGGATCAGGGAGCTGTCCAATATGTACCCTTCAGGAGCAAAGAATATTATCGTAAGGTACATCCGCGATAAAAATGATATGGTTCGAAATGAAGCTCAGATAGCTTATGTGTATTTGGACCAAGCTGCTTCATTTGACTTTCTTGATAACCTTAAAAGACCATTCTCCAGGTGGGCACAATTAAATGCTTTAAACTTTGTTAAGCTTCATGAAAAAGAAGTGCCATCTTTTGATCAGTGGATACATTCTGAAAATAATGACATTCAGGATTTTTGTGTGCGAATGATAAACTATTACCAGCAAACTGAAAATTCTCATGAGATCATTTCAATGCTCGAGCATGCAAATGATCAAACCCGCCTATATGCTTATCAGGCTGTAAGAAGTATGAACTTGCTGGATGCTAAAGAAATTATTAAAGGCAAATTTGGACTTGAAACAAGAAGAAATAAGCTCGAGATAATAGCTGCCCTGGAAAATATTGGGGATGAGAATGATTTCGATTTCCTTGATCGTCTTGTTTTAGGTGATGATATAGAAATAAAACTTGCTGTTTGTAAGGTTTTGTATAAAATGGGCGAAAAGGGAATAGCTCATTTAAATGAATTAAACGCAAATGCAGAGCAAGACTTAGGGCCATTTATTGAACACATTAAAGACCCAAGAAATTAATGGATGTAGTAGGTAAAATAATATCGTTTTGGGTTGAGAATTTTATTCTTTACTATGCTTTGAGTATTTTCTCAGTTTACTCTATTCTTGCGGTAATTTCAGCCTTTGTTTTGAGGAGGTTCTACTTTACGGCAAAAATTAGTAGTAGCACTGAAGTACTTTCTTCCCCATTCGCACCCAATATCTCAATTTTGGCCCCTGCATTTAATGAATCGCTTAACATTGTTGAAAACGTTAAGGCACTTCTGGCACTTTACTATACCAATTTTGAAGTAATTGTGATCAATGATGGCAGCCGGGATGATACACTCATCAGGATAATTGAAGCTTTTGAGTTGGAAAAAGTCAATTATGTTTTCAATGAAAAGATTAAATGTCAGGAAGTAAGAGGTGTATATAAATCGAAAAAGAAGGCATATAACAATCTTACAATTATTGATAAAGTAAATGGAGGTAAGGCAGATGCATTAAATGCCGGCCTTAATGTAGCAAAAGGCGATTACTTTATTTCGATTGATGCCGATTCGATAATTGACCCATATGCATTGCAAAAAATGGTAAAGCCTTTCCTTGAACAAACAGGGGAAAAGGTGATTGCTACCGGGGGTGTTATTCGTATTGCAAACTCTTGTAAAATTGAAGATGGGCATCTTGTTGATATTCGGCTACCAAAGAAACTGTTACCATTGTTCCAGGTGTTGGAGTATAATCGTGCATTTTTGCTCGGACGACTGGCATGGAGCCGATTAAATGGTTTGCTAATTATATCTGGTGCACTTGGTCTTTTTGATAAAGATATTGTGATCGCATGTGGTGGTTATCAACGGTTTACCGTTGGTGAAGACATGGAGATGGTGGTTCGTATGCGTAAGTACATGGCGAACCAAAAAGAAAAGTATAAGGTTGTGTACATTCCTGATCCGTTGTGCTGGACGGAAGCTCCGTCGAAATTGAACGTTCTTGGGAGGCAGCGTAATCGTTGGACAAGAGGAACTATTGAGACCTTATTCAGCCATTGGGATATTTTCCTTCGTCCAAAATATGGGCTAATGGGCATGGTTTCCCATCCGTTCTGGGTTGTTTTTGAATGGCTTGCTCCTTTGGTTGAGATGTTTGGAATTATCTACTTCATTGTTGTTGCCAGTCTTGGACAGGCAAACTGGCCTTATTTCTTTGTGATGCTGTTGTTTGTTTACTTCTTTTCGATTTCATTCACAACTTACGCTATTCTTTTTGATCATATTGCATTCCACCGTTATAAGAAAAAAAGTATGGTGTTTAGGCTTTTGATGGCTGCATGGCTCGAACCATTCTTTTACCATCCAATGGTCCTCTACTGGTCAATTCGGGGAAACATTGATTATTTTATCCTGAAGAAAAGAACCTGGGGTAACATGTCAAGAATTGGTTTGAATAATCTTCAGAAAAAATAGCTTTCTTAATGTGAACCCACGTTAAGGATATTCATCATTCATTACCTGTAAATTTTGATTTAAACAAAAAATGAAGACAATCGGATGCCCCGGTTCCGGGGAAAACAATTGTATCCGACTGTATTCAATTGTTTCTCAACTTTTCAGAAATCTATGACTGAATTAATTGTTCATTATCAATACAGTAATCAAAGTTCTTAATCCGAGCTCAGGTTTTCTTAGATTTTTACAATGCGTTTCACAACCTGCTTACCGTCTTCAAGGAATTTAAGGTAGAAGATGCCGCTCTGTTGGTTGTTTAAATTGATTTGTTCACCGTCTTCAATACGATTAATAATTTTTACAAGCTGTCCGGTGGAATTATAAATCATTAAGTTTTTTATCCCATATTTAAAACCTGAAATCTTTACATTGAATAATCCATTCCCGGGATTCGGATAGATTCGAAAGTCTTTATTTATAGCAATAATCTCATTACCTGTGCCTACGTTGTTATCTTTTATAGTGATGGTAACAGTTACCAGCTTGCTATACATTTCACCATCTGAAGCATAGTACATAAACTCGTCATCGCCTGATTGTCCATTTGCAGGTTCGTACACAAAAGAACCATTAGGATGCAAAAAGAGATTGCCTTTAAAAGTGGTATAGCCGTATGGTTGAACTACTTCCAATTCATCCCCGTCATAATCCAAATCATTTGACAGAAGCCCTTCGTCAACATCTACTTCAAGCAGTCCGTTTGGTAGAACAGAATAACTGTCACATTGAGCTAATGGTGCATTGTTGAAGTCCCGAAGGTGTTCCCTGATATAGAGAACAGATCGTTTTTGTCTTTCCAATGGTGGATTATTGGTAATACCTGAAATATTCCAGGTGTCCCATTTAAACCTGGATGTTTGAAACTTCTCATTATTCAGTGATAAAGTCAATGCGATACCATCAGAAACTTTATCGGTCGTAAGAACATTAATTGTACTTCCCACCTTTTCGGAAGTATAATGCATTACTTCCATTTGCGATGGATCCCTAAAATTGATCAATGTCCATGGCAACCTTACACAAATACTATCGGAATTCCAGTTTACACCACTCAAAAAGCTGTAGGGTTTATCAATATGTTCAACTTTAATTTTTCCAATATATTGAATGTTGTTTTTGGAATAATTGGTTCTCCACCGAACTAATTCCCAGGGTTCGCCATTTGTCACAGTGGAGATTGTGTTGCCTTCCCTGACATCAGAGTTTACATTAAAAACATCGTAAGCTTTGGTTACATATAGCCTGGCAATGGTATCGCTTAAATTGATTTTTAGGGCAAATTCAGCACGATTTGAAATGGATTGTCCGTTAGGAAGAATGGATTCCCCTGCATTCTTATCATGCGTGTCAATTGCAAGCCAATAATCATCTTCAAGATGATTGTCTGTATTTGTTCTGATAACTACGTTAAAGTAAGTCGGGTCAGCTGAAGTTTTTATTTCAGAAACATTTGTTGAACTATATTTTCCAATAGAAGATGTTTTCCCAATCTTCTGTGCAAAAGAAACCAATCCATAATTCTGCTCCGGGGTTGTAATGTTATGCCATAAAGGACGAGAATCAGAGTTTGAAAGGGGAGCAGTTATCCAGGTATTTTTAAACCACTCATCCAGCCACGAAAATTGAATACCGCCTGCAAGTTCAGCTTCCTGGATATTATCCAGCATTCGTATTGAATAAAGCCCTTGCAGTTCTTCAGTTATTCCCCCCTGGTGCATTTTACTGTGTGCGAAATGAGCAATTCCCCAACTCGTAGGAACTCCAAATTCGCCAATAATTAATGGGACATCTTCGTAATGGCTTTTTAAATCCATAAGGTAACCCAAGTAACTATTAGGACCGAAAAAATCCTGTTTGGTTTGATAGGAAGGTTCATCAGAAATAAAATCAGGGAAATATGGATAAGCATGATAATTTACATAAAACCCAGCTTCAGCTTTTGAACCATTAATTTTTATGAAATCAATTTCTTGCTTATCCTGCTGGCTGTCGGGATAATTTAACTCGGTTGGATGATCAAGCGGGTCAAGTGCAGCCCAGCTTGAAAAACAAACCGGACGCTGAACATCGTAGTTGCTATGCTCATAAGCAATTACTTTGTCCATTCTTGCAGTAACCCAGGTTTCAGTTGGGCTTGCTGTTGAAATTGACAAAAAAGAACCATTATACGAATTTGAACCTGCATCTTGAGAGTTGGTTGTACGAACTTCTGATGGATAAACTTCACGGCCAATGCTATATGCAATTACCCATTGCGAGATATCAGAACTATAATTCCCATAAGCTTTCCCAAGTCGGGATGAGATTATTTTATTTCCATGAACACAGTCGATAACGTACTCAATTTCTTGCTCAAATGATGAAGTTTGCGAGTAAAGATTTTGGTTGGAAAGTTCATCAAGCCAAACACCTTGGATTACCAATAGCGGACTTTCGGGATGCTGAATGTTGTAATTGAATAATTCCTGGTAAAATCGAGGAAAATGCAAGGTGTAAAGTTGAATGCAATTGTAACCTATTTCTTTAATCTCTTTAAACCATCTTTGGTACTGTTCACGAGTAGCCGCTAATTCACCCGGATAAGTTCCGGGAATAGATACACCCAGGTTAATACCTTTAATAAAAAGAGGGGTATAATCCCTTCCGTCCCAAACCGAGAGAAAGTTTCCTTTAGCTTTGAATGGTATTTTCGAATGTTGCACACAGCTACTCAGTTCGCTCAGGTTTGCTTCCCTTTTTTTTGTGTCGGTCACCGCCATTAACCCGTAACAGATAAAAAAGAAGAAAAGCATAAGAGGTAAATATCTTTTCATTAAAGCTGGTTTTATTCAGGTTTTAATCTTTGCCAATCATATATCAAGCAAAGATACAATTTTGCACTTGAAGGAATTGAAGTTGTTTTCAGTTAACTTCATTATAAAATGATGTTTAAACGGCTGAACCTTGATTTTCATACAGGGAAATGTAAAATATCGAATAAGCCTGCCTGTCGGATTTCCTCCCGAAGGGACAGCAGACAGGAAATATCTAATCAGAAAGTTCCTGGTAGTGGGTTTTATGAATTAATGTATCATTCATTGGATATCTAAAATTATCTATATCAATATATTAATCCGATGAGTTTTGCAATGAAACTTTATGAACACACTACTAACCGATACTTTTACATTTTTTGTTCCTTATTTCTTATTTTGACTTTCTGTTTTGTTTTCCCTTAAAGCTCTCTATGGGTGCAAATCAAGTCCACCTTCTTTGAGGGTGGATATTTAATATTATTAAAGAAAGTTAAATGAAGTCTGTTTACCGACAAAATGGCAGACTTTAACCTTTTTTTAGCTTCTGATTTTGCTTAAAATTTTAACTTTGCAAAACTAAATAAGATTCATTTCTATGGATGTTCAGGAAATAAAACAACGTTTTGGAATTATTGGGAATGCTTCCGGCTTAAACAGGGCCATTGAGGTAGCAGTACAGGTTGCTCCTACCGATTTGTCGGTTTTAATAACTGGTGAAAGCGGAACTGGTAAAGAAGCCTTTCCACAAATTATACATCAATTTTCAGCTCGTAAACACGGAAAATACATTGCCGTGAACTGTGGCGCAATTCCGGAAGGCACCATTGACTCAGAGCTTTTTGGCCATGAGAAAGGAGCTTTCACCGGTGCACTTTCCGACCGTAAAGGGTATTTCGAAGAAGCAAATGGAGGAACTATTTTCCTTGATGAGATTGGTGAACTACCCTTGTCAACCCAGGTTCGCTTACTTCGTGTTTTGGAAGCAGGTGAATTTATAAAAGTAGGTTCTTCTAAAGTATTGAAGACCGATGTGAGGGTTGTTGCAGCAACCAATGTCGATATTCCATCTGCGATTCAGGGAGGCAAATTCCGGGAGGATTTGTATTATCGATTGAATACTGTCCCTATCCGGGTAATTCCATTAAGGGACAGGAAAGATGATATTCATCTTTTGTTTAGAAAATTTGCTCTTGATTTCGCTGAACGTTATCGAATGCCTCCTGTTCGTTTAAATGAAGAAGCACAGCTTGTACTGACCAATTTTGAATGGCCGGGCAATGTCCGCCAACTTAAAAATGTAACGGAGCAAATTTCAATTATTGAAAAAGAAAGATCGATTAGTGGCGATGTAATGCGCGCATATTTACCTGCGAATGGAGGTGCAAAATTACCTGCCATTTATAAAGGTGTTGATGAAGAAACTTTCGCTACCGAACGCGAAATTCTTTACAAGGTTCTTTTCGATATGAAAAAGGATATGACTGACCTGAAAAAGCTTGTGCTTGATATGATGCAAGACGGTACCCAGCATCCGGATTTTCATTCTGAGAATGCTCAGATCATAAGAAAACTTTACGAAAAAGAAGAAGGGCATTTTGTGCCGGAAGAATCCCAGCCGGCACAGGTTCAGTATGAACCTGTTGAAGGACAAGACATTCAGGATACCGAAGAGTTTGTTGAAGAATCTTTATCGTTAGAGGAAAAAGAAATTGAATTAATTAGAAAAGCTCTTGAAAAGCATAAAGGAAAACGTAAATATGCCGCTCAGGAACTTGGAATTTCAGAACGTACTTTGTACCGGAAAATTAAAGAATATGACATACGTTAAGCATTTGAAAACACTATTATTATTAGTTGCCCTTGTTATTGGGGCAAATGGCTTTTTAACCAATTGTAAAATGTCCTATTCTTTTACCGGGGCATCAATATCTCCTGATGTAAAGACATTTTCGGTTTATTATTTTCCTAACCGGGCCAGGTTGGTTAACCCAAATTTGAGTCAGCAGATTACTGAAGCCCTACAGGATAAATTGTTAAGGCAAACGTCGCTAGATCAATTGGAAGAGAGCGGTGATCTTGAGTTTGAAGGTCAAATTACGGGTTATGACACACGTCCAATGAATATTTCTGAAGGTGACTTTGCAGCACAAACCCGGTTAACAGTTACGGTTAAAGTGAAATATACCAACAACAAGAATCGTGATGACGATTGGG
Source organism: Prolixibacteraceae bacterium (assembly GCA_028282195.1). Taxonomy (GTDB): domain Bacteria; phylum Bacteroidota; class Bacteroidia; order Bacteroidales; family Prolixibacteraceae; genus Sunxiuqinia. Next base: position 10,517 of record JANQII010000340.1, on the reverse strand, counting down.
AAAAAACGTTCTCTGCTTACGAAGATTTTAGTGCCACGGATATTTTGAGTGATGTTGAAGATCAATTGATGGTCGATATTATTGAAAAGCTAACAGAAGATATCTTTAATGCTTCAATTGCTAACTGGTAGTAATGGTTGAAGAATTTTACAAATACCTGAAACATCCTGAGTTTTTAAACGAGGAGAGTTTACCAAAGTTAAAACAGTTGGTAGAACTTTATCCCTCATTTCAAACTGCCTGGATGCTCTTATTAAAAAACCTGAAACTGCTGAATGATCCTGAGTTTGATCAATACTTAAAGAAAGGTGCAATTCGGGTGCCTGACAGGAGGCAATTATATTTCTTCTTAACTGGGGAAAAAGGACAAGAAGTTAAAACTGATGATCTGCAAATTGACCAATATACTGCTCAGTCTGCATACACTTTAATGGATGATGGTCAGGCAGAAGAAGAATCATTGGCTAATTTGGTTCGATCAATCCAGAAAAAAAGTGTTAATACAACTCCGACTGAAACTTCAGAAAATACTCCCAGTGAGTTTGTTACAGAAACGCTGGCGAAGATTTATGCCAGGCAGGGACTTTATAAAGAAGCGATAAATTCGTATGAAAAATTAAGTTTGAAATATCCAGAAAAAAATACTTACTTTGCCGGTCAGATTGAAGAACTTAAAAAATTAATAGATTAAAATAGGATCAAGTCATGTATACGCTGATAACAGTCATAATATTTATCACCTGTATTCTTTTAGTACTAATCGTTTTGGTGCAAAACTCAAAAGGTGGTGGTTTAGCAAGTAACTTCCAGTCATCAAATCAAATTATGGGAGTTCGTAAAACAACCGATTTCCTTGAAAAAGCAACCTGGGTTTTAGCGGGGGTACTGTTGTTCTTATCAGTAGTAAGCAGTGCCTTTATTCCACGTACGGCAGAGCAGGTAAATCAATCAGAAATTCAGGAACAAATTGAGAATGCAATTGATCCAACTCAGGTTCCTAACTTCCCTACTTCAGTACCTGTAGAAGGCGCAGAGGAAGAAACTCCGGCAGAATAATTTTATTCAAAGATATTGCAGGACCGTCTCAGTTTTGGGACGGTTTTTTTATGCCTTTTTCCTGAGATTTCAAATCCTGCAAAATCTCATATTTTTATTTTTTGAAAAGCTTTATCTTTTAAGGGCTATTTGATTGATGATTATCTGATTTATTTTATCATGGATACAATTCAGTCTTATCAATGTCCCATCTTCTTTTACATCGGGCTTCCTGAGTGCCTCGATGAAGATACTGTGTCGCATTAGCTGCGCTTGCAGTTAACTTTATTTAGTTACTCTTTTGGGCACGCTTTCAAGTTTTTAAGCTTTTATGTCTTTAGCACGAACTGTTGATAACAGAAATACGTATTATGATTAGAAGCTTATCTGCGTTCCGGCACACGTCTGTGTACAGGCGATTTTTTACGACAATTTATTTCACTGTAAAAACTTAAGACAATCAATAAAATGAAGAGAGAGATTGATCAGTCAGATATTAACAAAATGCTCCTGGCATATGATTTTGATCAAGAGACCATTCAAATGATCAGAAACGAAGATTTACTTCCGTTAGGATTGATAAATCGTTTGCATAAATGTTTCCCGAATTATTCTGGATTTTTGAAATCAGGAAAGGCCATGTTTAAGGGCAAAACGCATTATACAGGCATAAAAGGGTTTCGCGAAATTTTGGAGCAACTCAGTCTGCGTGGTATTCATATTCAGGATGTTGAAGAAAGAGAATTTTTTCTTGAAGTATATCGTTTTATGGCGACCAAGCATATTCTGAATACAATGGATTGGGAGAACTATGAACAAGATTCTAACTACCACCTGATATTTCCGCAACCGGGGATGATCAATAAAGAAGATGTTCAGAAATATCTTGAAGCCAAAACGGATAAGGAACGTGAACAGGTAGTTGAGGATTACCAGCTAAAAACAAACCCTCACGATGGAAAACAAAAGCTAAACAAGCCATTCTTTAAGAATGGGGATGGGCAGTTGGAAATCCTTGAAGGTAGTCAGCACAAGTATCCTCCAATTAAGTTGGTTCTTGATGTTGGAACGCAAAACTGTTTTGCATTTTGTACTTACTGTTTTAGGCATGCACAGGTTCGTGGTGATGAGGATATGTTTGTTCAGCGGGACATCGCCCAGGTGCACAATTACCTTAAAAAGCATAAAGAAATTACTGATGTTTTGATAACCGGAGGAGATGGAGGATACATTTCTTATGATCGGTTAAAAGAATATGTTACTCCTTTGATGGAAGACGAAGATTTGTTACATATCAGAAGTCTTCGGATTGGTTCGAGAGCAATTACTTTTCACCCGGAATTTTTGTTTAGTGAGAAGTTCACTAAGATTCTGGAATTATTAAAAGAAGTAGTTGATAGTGGTATTCAGGTGGTTTGGATGGCTCATCTTTCAACTCCACGCGAAGTCTTAAATCCGGGAGCATTGGCCGCAATTCGTCGTTTAAAAAAGTACGGCTTAAACATTAAAAGCCAGAGCCCGGTCATGAATCACATCAGTCTGTTTAAAAATGAGAAGGGCAAAGTAGATGTTGATCACTCGGCACAGAACTGGATTGATTTAGGGAATGTGCTTGCAATGGTTGGGGTTGGATTCCATTCAATGTACTGCGCAAGGCCAACAGGTGAGCACCATTATTTTACAGCCCCATTGGCTGACATCACCAAAATATTCAGCAAGGTATATCGTGAGTTGGCATCCATTAATCGTCCTTCCCGGCATATTACCATGACTTCTTCTGCGGGCAAAACTTCATTGTTAGGTACGACGATGATAAATGGAGAAAAAGTTTTTGCACTAAAGTTCAACGAAGCGCGAAACATGGAATGGATGGACAGCGTATATTTTGCTAAGTACGATGAGCAAGAGAATACCATCGAGAAGCTAAAACCTTATGATGCCGATAAATACTTTTATGAAAACGAGTTGGAAGGGATTGAAAACCAGCTTGAGGAAGCGTTGAAACGAGAAACGGTAAAAGGACAACAATGATCAACAAAATTGTACAATCAGCAGCTGAATCGGTTGCCGATGTTTTTGATGGAGCAACTGTAATGATCAGTGGTTTTGGTGAAGCCGGAAGTCCGGTGGAGCTAATCCATGCTCTTGTTGATCAAGGCGCAAAAGACTTGACCATTGTAAGCAATAATGCTGGGAGTGGTCATGTTGGATTAGCCGCTCTTATCGAAAACAGGCAGGTGAAGAAGATTATATGCTCCTTTCCCCGTACTGCAATTTCTGTTGTTTTTCCTGAATTATATCGAAAAGGTGAAATCGAACTGGAGCTTGTTCCTCAGGGAACTTTAGCCGAACGAATCCGGGCAGCCGGAGCAGGAATTCCAGCCTTTTATACACCAACTTCTGTAAATACACCATTGGAAGATGGCAAAGAAGAACGGGTTTTTAACGGCCAGAAATATGTTCTGGAAGAAGCGATACAGGCCGATTTTGCGCTGGTGAAATCTTATGCTGCTGATAAATATGGAAACTTAATTTATAACAAAACGGCAAGAAACTTTGGCCCTGTAATGTGCATGGCAGCCAAAACAACAATTGTTCAGGTGAAGAAAGTTGTACTAGTTGGAGAGATTAATCCGGAGCATGTTGTAACGCCGGGCATTTTCGTTAATCGGGTTGTAGAGATTGTAAATCCGGCTGACGAATCAAAATTAGTTGCTGAAAATAGTAAATACCATGGAATCAAATACTAAAACAATTGGTTGGGGCGTGCCGGAAATGGCACAAAAAGTTGCCATGGACATTCACGATGGAGCTTATGTGAATTTAGGTATTGGTATTCCTGAAATGGTAGCCGACTTTATTCCTGAAGCCCGTGAGGTGATTTATCATACTGAAAATGGTTTGCTGGGTATGGGCAAAGTTGCTGAGAGTGGCTTTGAAGATCCCGAGCTCGTTAATGCCGGAAAGAAATATGTGACCACCATTCCCGGTGCTACTTACTTTCATCATGCTGATAGTTTTGCGATGATTCGCGGAGGCCATATCGATATTTGCGTTTTAGGAGCTTACCAGGTTTCAGAAGAAGGAGACCTTGCTAACTGGTCAACCGGAAACCCTGACGATATCCCTGCTGTAGGAGGAGCGATGGACCTGGTGGCTGGAGTGAAAACCATTTATGTAATTACGAAACACAATACAAAAACCGGGGCGTCAAAAGTTGTAGAAAACTGCACATATCCACTTACCGGTAAAAATGTAGTAAGTCGGATATACACTAACCTTGCGATACTTGATGTAAAGGACAAACAGCTTAGGGTGAGAGAGCTTGCACCTGGTGTTAGTTTTGATTATCTGCAACAAAATACCGATGCTAAATTGAATTTGCCGTAAATTAGTAATACGTCATTTATGCCGAACAAAAAGAACAGTGAAAAAATATACAAAAAGGCTCGTCAGGTCATTGTAGGTGGTGTTAGCAGAAATACTGTTTTCCGGAAACCTTATCCTGATTATGCCAATGCAGCATCAGGTTGTTTTATAACTGATATTGAAGGCACAGTTCGAACCGATTTTGCCAATAATATGGCTGCACTTATTCATGGCCATTCTTTCCCTCCAATAGTAGATGCTGTAATTGAGCAGTTAAAAAAAGGTACTGCTTATACTTTGGCTTCGGAAATTGAAGTAGCCTTTGCGTCACATTTAATTGATCGGGTAGAAAGTTTTGAACGGATTCGGTTTGTAAACTCTGGAACTGAAGCCGTAATGGCTATGATTAAAGCTTCCCGGGCTTATACAGGAAGGGCAAAAATTGCCAAAGCCGAAGGTTCTTATCATGGCACCTATGATTTTGCTGAGGTTAGCCAAACAGCCAACCCATCCAATTGGGGTGATGTTGATAATCCGAGTAGCGTTCCTTTGGCGCATGGAACACCACTTTCAGTTTCGAAAGATGTTATAATCTATCCTTACAATGACATTGAGCGAACACTAGCTATTCTTGATAAACAAAACGAGCAGATTGCATGTGTAATTGTCGATCCGGTTCCGCATCGTGTTGGCTTGATGCGCGGAAACCAGGAGTTTGTAGAAGCTCTTCACAACTGGACACGAAAAAATGGGGCACTACTGGTTTTTGATGAGGTGGTAACGTTTAGGGTAAACCATGGAGGTGCTCAGGAAAACTATCGGGTAAAACCGGACCTGACTTCATTGGGGAAAATAATTGGTGGTGGATTTCCTGTTGGGGCAGTTGCTGGTAGTGCAGAAGTTATGAAAGTTTTCGACCCACATGAAAAAAACCTTCTGCTTCCACATTCAGGAACGTTTTCAGCAAATCCAATTACGATGACTGCAGGATATACAGCCATGCAGTATTTTGATGAAAAAGCAGTGCTCAGGTTGAATGCTCTGGCTGATAAGGCAATACAACAAATACGTGAAGCAATCAAAATAGCAGACGTACCTGTTTCTGTTACCGGTGCGGGATCCATGTTTCGAATGCATTTGCGCCCTGATCCACCAACTACATACCGGGAAGCATATCTTTCTCAAGAGGGAAAGATGTTGATTAATGAGTTGCTGGATTATATGTATTATCAGGAAAATACCTTAATGATTAATACTTTTTCTTGTATGCTTTCAACAGTAATGACCCAAGCTGAGATTGATAAACTTGCTGAAGGAATTCAGCGTGCATTTGTAGCTTTAAAACCTAAGATTGAAAAACTTAATAACTTATAATATGAAAGAAGTTTTTATTTGCGATGCTATCCGTACACCGGTAGGGAAATATGGAGGGGGCTTATCCTCAGTCAGGACAGATGATTTGGCTGCAATTCCATTGAAAAACCTGGTTGATCGAAACCCACAACTGGATTTGGAAGCAGTGGATGATGTGATGCTGGGGTGCGCAAATCAGGCAGGGGAAGACAATCGAAATATAGCCCGTATGGCTTTGCTTTTGGCCGGATATCCGGAAACAGTTCCGGGGATGACCGTTAATCGTTTGTGCTCATCTGGGATGGAAGCGATTGGCCTGGCAGCTCGCACAATAAAAACTGGTGAAACTGATTTAATTATTGCCGGTGGTGTTGAAAGTATGTCACGTGCTCCAATGGTTATGGCAAAAGCAACACAGGCTTTTTCACGCAATGCAGAAATGTATGATACCACTATTGGATGGCGTTTTGTAAATGCTGAATTCAAAAAAAGATATGGAACAGATCCCCTGATTTGTACAGCTGAAAATCTGGCCAAAGAGCAAAATATCAATCGGGAAGATCAGGACAGATTTGCTCATAACAGTCAGCTAAAAGCTGCTGAAGCACAAAGCAACGGGGCTTTGTCAAAAGAAATTATTCCTGTATCAATACCGCAACGCAAGGGTGATCCTCTGGTTGTTGATAAGGACGGGCATCCACGATTAAGTTCCCTGGAAAAGCTGGCTACCCTTAAACCTGTTTTTGGTGAAGGAAGCACGGTTACCGCGGGAAATGCTTCAGGGATTAATGATGGAGCAGCAGCAGTTATTGTGGCATCTGCTGAGGCGGTAATAAAACACAATCTGGCTCCTAAAGCAAAGATTCTTGGGATGCAGGCAGCTGGTGTACCTCCTCGAATTATGGGAATAGGTCCTGTCCCTGCTACAAATAAGCTATTAACACGATTAGGAATGACCTTAGATCAAATGGATATTATTGAATTGAATGAAGCGTTTGCAGCTCAATCCTTAGCATGTACCCGTGAGCTGGGATTGAAAGATGATGATCCCAGAATCAATCCTTTGGGAGGTGCTATTGCATTAGGTCATCCTTTGGGAATGTCAGGCGCACGTTTGGTAACTACTGCATATTATCAGTTACAGGAAAACAACTCAAAATATGCTTTGTGCACCATGTGTGTCGGTGTTGGGCAAGGACTTTCAATGGTATTGGAAAGAGTTTGATGAATTCAAGACTTGAAAATTTATAGATAAGGATAATGAACCATTGGAATCAAACAGGAAGGTAAAAACAATGGGATATAATAGAAGACTGTTGCAGACAATTGTTTCCCACGGTTTTCAACCGTTCCCTATTGTTTTCGGGTTCATTAAATAAATCAAAGTATAAAATTAAGGAACGATAGATTAACATTAAAAAAACTTCAAAATAACTTGAAATATGAAATTTGACATTAAAGAAGTACTACAAAAACTTGGAATTAAAGAAGTAAACGAAGGTTGTTGTACCGGAACTGTTTGGGCAGACACTGAGGGTGATGTGTTAAAATCTTATTCACCGGCTGATGGAAAAGAAATTGCAGGCATCAAACAGGCAACTCGTGATGACTATACGAGAGTAATTAAACAGGCTCAGGAAGCTTTTAAAGTTTGGAGGAAGAATCCGGCACCGGTACGCGGGGAAATCGTTCGCCAAATCGGACTTGAGTTACGTAAGTACAAAGAACCACTTGGTAAGTTGGTTTCCTACGAAATGGGTAAAATTTATCAGGAAGGTCTTGGAGAAGTTCAGGAAATGATTGATATCTGTGACTTTGCTGTGGGACAGTCCCGCCAGTTGTATGGTTTCACCATGCATTCAGAGCGCCCTGAGCACCGTATGTACGATCAATATCATCCGCTCGGAATTGTAGGTGTCGTTTCTGCATTCAATTTTCCCGTTGCTGTTTGGGCATGGAATGCTATGATTGCCATGATTTGTGGCGATGTGGTTGTTTGGAAACCTTCTTCTAAAGTTTTCCTGTGTGCGGTTGCAGTCCATAAAGTGGTTCAGAATGTATTAAAAAGAAATAATGTACCTGAAGGCGTATTGAGTTTGGTTGCTGCCAGCTCAAAATATTTGGGGGACGATATGTTCAGCGACAAAAATATTCCATTGGTTTCGTTTACCGGTTCAACCAAAATTGGGAAAAAAGTTGGCCGTTTGGTAGGTGAACGCTTAGGCCGTTCAATTCTTGAGTTGGGAGGAAACAATGCAATTATTGTTACTGAAAATGCTGATTTGGAGATGGCTTTGAGGGCAGTGACTTTTGGTGCTGTGGGAACTTGTGGTCAGCGCTGTACCTCAACCCGGAGAATCATCCTTCATGAATCAATCTTTGATCAGTTCAGGGATAAGCTGATTTCAGTTTATAAAAATATTAATATCGGCCATCCACTTGATGAAAATACCTTGGTTGGGCCACTTATTGATACCTGGTCGAGAGATACATTCCTTGAGTCTATAGAGAAAGTAAAAGCTGAAGGTGGAAAAATCCTTTATGGCGGAACGGTGCTTGAGGGTGAAGGGTATGAATCAGGTTGTTATGTAGTGCCATGTATTGCAGAGGTTGAAAATCATTATGAAATTGTTCAGGATGAAACTTTTGCTCCACTTCTTTATTTGATAAAATATGCTGATCTTGATGAAGCAATAGAAATCCATAACGGTGTGCCACAAGGGTTGTCATCTGCAATCTTTACAACAAATATTTTGGAGTCAGAACGTTTCTTGTCACATGCTGGTTCCGATTGTGGAATTGCCAATGTAAATATTGGAACATCGGGTGCTGAGATTGGTGGTGCATTTGGTGGTGAGAAAGATACAGGCGGAGGTCGCGAGTCTGGCTCTGATGCCTGGAAAGCATACATGCGCAGACAAACAAACACGGTTAATTACAGTACTGAGTTGCCATTGGCGCAAGGTATTAAGTTTGATATATAAAAAAGCTGGAAGTCTGAAGTCAGAAGCTGGAAGTTTTTTTAGGATATTTTCTTCTGGCTTCCAGCTTCCAGCAAAAATGAAATAAAAAATTATAAAGGAAACCCTGTGGTTTTGATGCAGGTAATATTAAAATCAATACATCTTAATATGAAGATTGGAATTTTAAGGGAAGGGAAGCAGCCCCCTGATAAGCGTGTGCCATTTTCGCCTAAGCAGTGCAAAGAATTAATGGATAAATATCCGGAACTGGAAATTGTTGTTCAAACTAGTAATATTCGTTGTTATAAAGACAATGAGTACTTTGAAGTGGGAATTCCGGTAACTGAAGATATGGCTGATTGCGATGTATTAATGGGAGTAAAGGAAGTTCCAAAACAGGATTTGATTCCCGATAAAACTTACTTTTTCTTTTCTCATACCATAAAAAAGCAATTTTACAATCGAAAACTATTACAGGAAGTTGTCAAAAAGAATATTCATTTGGTTGACTATGAAGTATTAACCGGAAAAGATGGCTTGCGCATTATTGGTTTTGGACGTTTTGCAGGTCTGGTTGGTGCGTACAATGGTTGGTTGACTTATGGCAAACGTCATCAACTTTTTGATTTGAAACCAGCACACCTTTGTGATGATTTGGTTGAAATGAAACAGCAGGCCAGGTCTGTTGATTTGCCTCCAGTTAAAATTGTTGTTACCGGAGGAGGGCGCGTTGCCAATGGTGCAATGGAATTGCTGGATGCTACGGGGGTTCAAAAAGTTTCGGTAGAAGATTATTTGCTTACGGATGACTTTTCTCAGCCGGTTTATGTCCAATTGAACCCTGGGGATTATAACCAGCATAAGGAAGGGAAATTGTTTGATTTGCACCATTTCTTTCAATACCCACAAAAATACAAAGGGAATTTCAGTCGATTTTTACCGCATACTGATTTATTGGTTGCTGCGGCCTTTTGGGATCCAAAAGCTCCGGTATTATTTACTGCTGAGGAAATGAGGGGCCTTGATTTTAAGATTGATGTTATTGCTGATGTAACTTGTGATATAGAAGGTTCAATTCCTTCAACCAAACGTGCAAGTACAATAGATAATCCATTTTATGATTATAATCCTGATACCGGAGAGTTGGAAGAAGCTTTTTCTTCAAAAGAAAATATTACTGTAATGGCCATTGATAATTTGCCGTGTGAGTTACCCAAAGATGCTTCCATTGATTTTGGAAAGAACTTGTCTGAAAAGGTAATCCCTCATCTTTTAGGAGACGACCCGGATGATATTATTGGAAGGGCTAGTATCACGAATAAAGGGAAACTCACTGAAAAATTTAACTATTTGTCTGACTATTTAGAAGGTAAAGAATGAAACGTACATGATTTTATTATAATCTAGTCGTGTCATGTCTGAAATGACGGTTAAGTTGAAGTTATTTTGGTTTTTGGCAAGGCAAAAGATTTGCGCATAGTCCGGCAGCTTCCGGATAAAAGATTTTTTAACGTAGTCCAAAAATCAAAAGAATCCCGAGTACTCGGGAGGCTGTCAGAACAGGCGTGACACGATACTAGAAACCACTTCCTTTGGTGGTGGTGATGTTTAAACGGCTGTGCCTTGATTTTCATACAGGGAAATGTAAAATATCTAATAAGAAATAGCTAATCAGAAAGTTCCTGGCCGGTACTTTTACATTTTTTGTTCCTTATTTTTTATTTTGACTTTCTGTATTTTTGTAAACAATGGGTGTCATCTTTCCAAAAGATGACACCCCTGTACAAATCAAACCCA
>JANQII010000325.1 GCA_028282195.1 Prolixibacteraceae bacterium | reverse complement strand
TACAGAGTACTTGTATTAAAATATGTGAATCAAGGGTTTATTCTAAATATTCAGGAAAATCCGGATTTAAAGGAAAGATTTTCAACTCTTGATTCGCATAAATCACTCAAAACATGATTTAACAGGATAATTTTTCAATAAAAATCACTTTATTTTGCCCCAAATATTGAAATGGAATCAATTCGCGAAATATACAGGTACGGACAAGGCCCTTCAAGCAGTCATACTATGGGGCCAAGAATTGCTGCTGATAAATTTCTTTCTGAAAATAAAAAAGCAGCCCGGTTTAAATGCACTCTATTTGGAAGCCTTGCTGCCACCGGTAAAGGGCACCTAACAGACTTTGCTATTGATGAAGTTTTTAAAGATTATCCTCTTGAAATAATCTGGCAACCGGATGTCTTTCATCCATTTCACCCAAATGCCTTAAAACTTGAAGCATATTCTGATTCTGATGAACTTATTAATGAGAAAATCAGCTTTAGTGTTGGTGGCGGAAAGGTAGTGGAAGAAGGAGAAGAAAATCAGTCTGAATCAATTTATCAATTGACTAAGCTGGATGACATACTGGATTGGTGCCATAAAAATGGCAAACAAATCTGGGAGTATGTTGAAGAAGCAGAAGGCCCTGAAATCTGGGATTTTTTGGAAGATACCTGGAAGAAGATGGATCGCTCAATAAAACGTGGATTATCTAAAGAAGGAGCACTCCCCGGGGAATTAATGCTACCTCGTAAGGCCGCTTCATTCAGGCTAAAAGCGGAAAACTTCTCTGGTCCTTTCAAAAAACGCTCTAAATTATTTGCATATGCATTGGCCGTTTCAGAAGAAAATGCTTCAGGAGGTTTAATTGTAACTGCTCCAACTTGTGGAGCTTGCGGAGTAGTTCCCGCGGTAATAAAGTACTATAAAAAAGTGTATCGAATTACATTAAAGCAAATCTACCAGGCTTTAGCAACAGCCGGATTAATTGGCAATCTTGTTAAGTTTAATGCTTCAATCTCCGGAGCTGAAGTTGGTTGCCAGGGTGAAGTTGGCACTGCATGTGCCATGGCATCGGCAGCGGCAACACAACTCATGGGTGGCACTGTTAACCAAATTGAGTATGCCGCCGAAATGGGACTGGAACATCACCTGGGGTTAACGTGTGATCCGGTAGCCGGGCTGGTTCAAATTCCATGCATTGAACGAAATGCCATGGCAGCAGAACGCTCGCTTGCCCATAATACTTATGCATTAATGAGCGATGGCCGTCACCGGATCAGTTTCGATGAAGTGGTAGAAACCATGTACCAAACAGGGAAAGACCTCAACAGCAGCTACAAGGAAACCAGTCAGGCCGGACTGGCACGCTTCAGGGCATTGCCTAAATATTAGTTTCTGTAGTATTACAGAAAATAGCAATGAGCTACCTACAATTATTGTGTTATTTTTGTAACGCAAGAATAAGTACAATTCATAAAATGATTTTACCCAGAATCCTGAATAAGCCTTATCCAATAAATTTAAATAGGTGGGGTATCACTATATTTATCAGTATTTTTGTGGCCGTTTTTTTGGTTTTCTTTCAACCATTTGGATTGCAACACTTACAATTAGAACACAAAAATATTTTATTGGCAGGTTACGGTGGCATCACATTTTTGGTGCTGTTCCTTAATTTATTTATAATACCCATTTTTCTACCTTTTTTATTTAATGAAGATAACTGGACTGTAGCAAAACAAATTTTATGGTTGTGCTGGATCGTTTTATCAATCGGCACGGGGAATTACTTTTACTCAATTTTAGTGAATACTTATCAGTGGTCTGGAATCAATGGACTCATTTCTTTTATAATTTTCACATTTTCAATTGCAATTATTCCAATTGTGGTTGTAACCATATTGTCTCATAACAGGATGTTAAGAAACAACTTGATGATTGCAGAAGAAATGAATGCCAATATTGAAAGCAATCCAAATACCGAAACTGCCGATTTCTACATAAAGATTCAATCTGAAAATAAGACTCAACTAAAAACAAGTGCATTAAACCTGATCTGCATAGAATCTGAGGGAAACTATATTAGGGTAACATTTTTAGAAAAAGATGCCGTGAACCATAAAGTTTTACGAAGCACTTTAAAAAATGTCGAATTTCAGGTTCAGGATGTTAAAGAATTGTATAAATGTCATCGTGCTTTCATTATTAATATTTCATATATTGAAAAAGTCAAAGGTAATTCACAAGGTTATCGTCTCGTCATGAAACACCTTGAAAATGAAATACCGGTTTCAAGGAACAATTCAAAAGCTTTGAAAGAGCTCATCAAAGAATTCTAAAGGTTGATATTAGAAATACGTTCCAAACATCCCGGAAATATACATTTCGTCAAACCACTTTACCATTCATCACATAATTTTACCAAATATCCCTATTCCATTGTTGTTTAAAATGATGCAAATACTTTTGATTCAAAATTAATTTGTCATTCAAAAATTAAAATCATGAAAAAAGTTTGGATTCTTATTGTAGCTTGTATCCTATTTGTTACCGGACTATTACTAAATCACTTTATGGGCAATATGTTTAGTGCAGGGGATTTTAACTTCAATTATTTCGCAGCTGGAAATTTTGCTGCTGGGGTTTTCGCAGCAGGGATGTTCTCTGTTGGTATATTTTCTATCGGACTATTCTCAATAGGAATATTTTCTATCAGCATCTTCAATATTGGCTTGTATGCAATTGGTATTTTTGTAATTGCGAAATGGAAAAAACTCCCCTCCGGTTTGTCAATCCATGAAAAGTAAAAAAGAAACCTGAGGGAAAAAGAGCTTTTATTTCCTGAAAAGGCTTAAAGTGATTTACTGTACAATTTCACTTATACTGTTTGCTGTTTAACCTGTTGAGCCAAGGGCATTGGCAATTGCATTCACACACTGTAACGAAACAAAAAGCAGTTCTTTATCTTTTGGTGATTGAAGGTTTTCTTCCTTACGCCATTTTCGTATAAGTTTGACCTGTGCTTCATGCAAGTTATTCAAGGCTTCAGCGCGAAGTATGGTTGAGTAATAGTGATTTTTGCGTCTTTCATTAATCGGCCTTGGAAGAATATCGGATAACATTTCACGAGTTAGTTTAAGCTCTTGTATAATCTTATTCATTATTTTTTCCCGAACATGGGTATCTTCGACAAGACCTGCATATTTCTGCATAATGCTTTCATCGGTTGCGGCAAGGCTTGAATCCAGGTTAGTCATTAAATAACGTACATAAGGATCATATTTAACCATCTTCAGTAACCTGGCATAAGCTTCCCTGTTTTCTTGTTCCAGCTCTTTTAAAGTTGAACCAACCCCATACCAACTGGTAATATTAAAACGGGATTGTGCCCAACTAAACACCCAGGGTATGGCCCGGAGATCCTGTATTGTACGTTGACCAGTACGTCGGGCTGGTCTTGATCCAATTTTACTTGACTCGATAAGGTCAATCGGTGTTGCCTGTGTAAAAAACCGGATAAAATCCGGATCCTCAATTAATTCCCTGTAATAAACCCTGCCCCGTTCACTTAAGCTGCTGAATAACCCTGAGGTGTCTTCTCCTTTTTCAGGTAAATATTCATGAAGAATGGTTTGTGTAGCAACACTAGCTTCCATTAGTTCAAGGTTATATGCAGCATTCACCAAATTAGCATATTTTCTTTCAATCGTTTCACCTTGTTCGGTGATCCTGAATTTGCCATTGATTGAAGAATAGGGCAATGTTTTTACAAACCAATGAGTTGGACCGGCACCCCGGCTAATACTACCCCCGGTACCGTGAAAAAAACGAATCTCTACACCGTGCTTTTTGCCTACAGAAGTGAGTTTTAGCTGCGTTTCATATAAAAACCAGGAACTGGCTAATATTCCTCCATCTTTATTGCTATCACTGTAACCAATCATAACATCCTGGTACAAAGTTTCAGATTTATCCTGTGTAGCCAGGTATTTCAGACTATTTAATACCACCGGATGCTTTAAGTAATTATCAAGGATATCAGGACTGTTCTTTAAATCCTCAATGGTTTCAAACAAAGGTACAACCGGCAACCTGGCAGCCAAGCCATTTAAATAATTTAAGGTCATTCCGACTTCACGAAGAAACAAGTATACTGTTAATAAATCTTCAGTGTTGCGGGTCATACTAATAATAAATTTTCCTATTGAGCGATAACTGTACTTATTAATATGGTTGCTGACAACTTTTAAACTTTCAATCAAATTACTGGCTTCATCACCACTTTTCCGGTGGTCAATCAGGAATGGCCGGTTAATGCCTAACTCTTCATCCAGAAAAATACGTTTAGCTTTTATTGAAGCACTCATTTCTTTCGCTGAATTTTCCCCCAGTGAACCACTTACCAGCTGCACCAGGGCCTTCTCTAAATAAGTGCTGTTCTGACGAATATCCAGCCGGGCTAAATGAAATCCAAAAACACTCAGTAAACGTTTGCACCTTCCAACATCTTCGGAAGCAATTTTCGGTAT
This sequence comes from Prolixibacteraceae bacterium, assembly GCA_028282195.1. Lineage (GTDB taxonomy): Bacteria > Bacteroidota > Bacteroidia > Bacteroidales > Prolixibacteraceae > Sunxiuqinia. Next base: position 21,742 of record JANQII010000325.1, on the reverse strand, counting down.
GCCATAATGTATTAGTTCCTCCTGAAGAATATTCAAATCATGAATTAATTGATCTGAATTTTGATAGGTATTTACACGATCTGCAAGAGTAAGATCATACTCTCCATGCATGTCAATAGGAATCTTGTTTAAAGACAACAAGACAAACGCTTTAAACACTTCATTCTTGTTATATTGAAAAACGGTTTCCCCGGATTGGCCTAATTCAGCAACCAAGTGCTCAAGTCGGTTACGAAACTTCTCACTAAGCTCATCAATCTCAACATAAATACTAAGTTTTTGAGCTAGTAAAAGCAATTCTCTTTTTACAATTACAAATGCATTAATACGGAGTTTGTCCAATGTCATTTGCGTAATTGAAGGATTGACAAGAGGGTGTCCGTCACGATCCCCTCCAACCCAATTCCCAAATGAGATACCCGGAAATAAATCTTTATCTTCCAATAAATCCGGATCAAAACCCGATTCTTTCCATGCTTGCTTAAGTCGCTTATCCAAAAAGGTAATCACTTCAGGAAAAATTTTGGTCAGGTAATAGAGAATATTATCAAGTTCTGATTCCAGTTGTGGCTTTTCAACATATATTTCTCCAATATTCCATAACCTATGCAAAATTTGTTTAATCTCATTCCTAATTTCATCTTGTTCAATCCGCGTATACATTTTGTTCTCACGCCTAACTAAAAGCAAGTACAGGTTACGATATTCCTGCAAAACAACCGACCGTTTGGCTTCTGTAGGGTGAGCCGTAAGAACAGGTTCAATTTTTACTTTGGGCAAAGTCTTTAGGATTTCTTTTTCAGTGATGCCTTTTTCCTTCAGCAATTTAAAATTTATAGCCCATAAGCCATTAACGGCAGCCATATCTGTTTCTTCTTTTTGCCTTCTATTCTGAACGGCACCATTAACTTCTACCAGGTTTAGTAGCTGAAAGCACATAGACTGCATATGAATATAATCCTTACTTAACAAAAGTTCGTCATTAGCTTGTTGTGGAGGATTAATCCAGGGAATATAGTTCACCATGCTATGTTTCCCCATTTCATTCAAGACCTCAGCAAAACAGTTAAGTAGAAAATTGAGGTCATCATAAGGTTTTCCCAGTTCATTTCGAACTTTAGTAAAAACTGTATCCATGATCAATTAAGTTTTTAACGCTAAACAATTAGTCTCAATAACAGATTAAACCAGATACTGTTCGCGGCATTGGTCATTATCTAAACCACAGGTATAAGTGTATTATTTCAACAATTTACAAAATTTGATCTTTAATCATACCGCTTAAAAAATCTTGTTAACCGATCAGTTAACCGGGTATAGATTGGCCGGGTAAATTCGATAAACATATCTTGTGGTGGCGGTGGTGGCACTGCTGAATTATTCAAAATGTGAATCTGGTGTTCAGTTAATACTTCTTCATCACCCACAAAAATTCCATACTGGTTTCTCCAGACAAATTCTCCAGGGACACGGTCTTCCTGAAGTAACTTTTCGGCCTGAAAGTCTTCAATTTTTACATTCAATAATCCCCCCGAAGCAACTTCATCGGTAATCACCCTGATTTTCCCTTGTTTGCGAAATGTTTGAGTTTCATAACGAACGGAATCCTTTCCTACCTTTACGGGAACTTCCTTGGTAATATCCCGTGTAAGTATTTCTTCTTCTTCAAAATGATTTAAATTTCCAACAAAAAAATCATAGAATTCAAGCATTACAACCATATCCGGGTATTTTAATTCAGCACGTTCAGCCTCTTCCGGGGTATAAAAATTAACGAAGCTTTGCGATGGAAACTTTTGGTTCATTCGCTCAATTACCTGGTTATAGAAAAACTCCGCAGATAATTCATAACGTTTTGATGGAACAGGTATTGGTTCAATAACCACTTTAATTGTAGCGCGTTGTTTCGCAATCTGCATTTTTCCCAATGCATCTTTATAGGAAGGTACAAGCCGATCTGCTTCACGAAAGTGGAAATAAGCATCTTTGGCATCTTCCCTACCCGGTCGCTCAATGCTTACCAATCCAGCCTGATAACGTTCTTCAGCGGCCCTTTCCCTAACATCATTTAATTCGCTGGTATATGTTTTAGGAGATGGAATAATTTTTCTGGCAGCAGGTACTTTTCGAATTAAATCACTTACCCGGTTTACCCTTTCCATAACACCTAACGTAATGCCCCATTTAAAACGATCATTACTACTAAGGGCCTGATCAATTTCTTCCTGGTAATACTCCATTGCCATTGGATAACCTTCTGATAAAACCTGCCGGGCCTTTTTATTGCCGGCATCGTTACTTAACCGATTAACAGCTTTTTCTATCGCCTCAAGATAATTCCCTTCTTCAAGGGCTTTCTTTCCTGAAGAACACGCTGAAATTGCAAAAGCCAGAATCAATAGGTAAATAAAGTTTTTCATTGGTATCGTTTTTATTTTGGGGTAATTTACAAAGTTAATGCCAGTTTAACCCCGTGAATATGTTTGTTTGAAAATGGAATTATTGAAACCCGCTTATTCAATTTGCTTTTAGTGACCAATTTGCCAACAGCATATCCCAGTGCTGCACCGGCAAAAACATCGCTAAACCAGTGACGGTTGTCATAAACCCGTGAAAGGCCAGCCAAAGTTGCAATGGAGTATGAAACTACAGGAACCCAAACTGTTTCAGAATATTGAATGGCAATAACCGTAGCCACCGAAAAAACAGCTGTTGTATGCCCGGATGGCAAACCATGTGATTTTAAGGGTTCAAATTCAAACGGAGAAACATCAGGACCGGAATCTGGCCGTTGCCGACCGATAAGCCGCTTGGGAAACTGCACAATTATACTGGAAAGCAAAAAACTTTCTACTGCCAGCAAACCCGTTGAAAGGCTTTTATTATCCTTAGCAAATGCACCATACAAAGCAAAAGAGCCTGCTACAGCAAGCGAATATTCAGCACCGAAAGGTTCCAGGAAATTGGATGAAAAATTATCTAACTTTTCAGACTGTAAATCCTGAAAGCCTCTTTGAATTGGTTCATCAACCAAAAATAAAGCTGCTGTTGTGCCTGTTACTATTCCAAATTTTGCCCAGTCATCCCCTTCCCATCGTAAAGGGGAACTTACCACAAGTTTTGCATCGTCCCAGTATTTCTTCAGGTAATTACCATCCAGCCTGATTGAATCCAACTGGGCAAAAAGTACATTGGGCAAAAAGCAAAGCAAAACGATATTTTTTAAAACCGTTACCATTTCGCCAATCTAATTCTCCAGCTTTTTAGCTTCGTCCCAGTACTTATCCATTTCTGCAAGGCTCATTTCCTTTAAATCCTTCCCTTTTGCCAGGGTTTGACTTTCCAAATAGTTGAATCTTCCTATAAACTTCAGGTTTGTTTTTTCCAAAGCAGCCTCAGGATCAATTTCATATAAACGGGCTGCATTAACCAAAGCAAAAAACAGGTCCCCAAATTCAGCCTCAACTTTTTCTTTATTATCCGAATTAATTTCATGCTGAAGTTCATTAACTTCTTCTTTTACTTTATCCCAAACCTGCTCCGGCTTTTCCCAGTCAAAACCTACCCCACTGGCTTTTTCCTGGATACGATTTGCTTTCACCAAAGCAGGCAACGAAGCCGGAACACCTTCAAGTACTGTATTTTTTTTACGGCCTTTTTCTTTCAATTTAAGTGCTTCCCAGTTTTGCTCTACTTGTCTTGCATTATCAACATCAACATCTCCATAAATATGTGGATGGCGATATTTTAATTTTTCATTTAAAGATTGGATAACATCCCCAATGTCAAACGCATTTTTTTCGGAACCAATTTTCGCATAAAAAACGATGTGCAGCAGTAAATCCCCCAGTTCTTTTTTAATTTCATCAAGGTCATTCTGCAAAATAGCATCCCCGAGTTCATACGTTTCTTCAATGGTTAATTTCCGTAGCGACTTAAGCGTTTGCTTTTTATCCCAGGGACATTTTTCCCGCAATTCATCCATTATACCGAGTAGCTCGCCAAAAGCTTTCAATTTTTCATTCATCATTAAATACGGATTGAAAATAAGAACTCAAAATTACAATCTTTAGCGAAAGAACCCAGTTAAATAATATTTAATCATCTTCTTCATAAAAACTATTGAACTAAATTGTTTTGCAACACAGTTCAAAATGAATCCATTGTATTTCAAGCAAAAAAATCATAACTTATCCGTGCTTTTCAAAGCAATCCTTCGATTGGTAATTTTTTAAAGACATGATTATGGGCAGGAGAAAACCAACTTATGAGGACTTGGAGAAAAAAATCAGTGATCTTGAAAAGAAGCTCGAACAATACAAAGATTTAGACTCGAAAAAATTATCACCTCCTAAAAATGATAAATCCGAAGTTTCACGAACTGCTAATGATTTTAATTCTATCAAAAACAAGTTTTGGTTATTAGCCGACTCCTCTCCTATAGCAATGTATCAGACCGACTCTAAAGGATCTTGCATTTATGTAAATAAAAAATGGAGAGAACTCACTGGCCTTTCTTTTGAAGAAGCTTTGGGCGATGGATGGCAAAAAGGCTTACATCCTGAGGATAGGGATTTAATTTTACAAAGCTGGAAAAAGTATGCTAAGGGCTTACAACCTTGGAGCCTGGAATACCGGTTTCAAACTCCGGAAGGAAAAATTAATTGGGTATATGGAACATCAGTTAGTTTAAGGGATGAAAAAGGGAACATTACTGGTTTTTTGGGAACAAATATTGATTTAACGGAACAAAAACTTCTTGAAAAGGAAAACATTTCAAATATCAATAAATATAAAAATCTATACAGAAGTACCCCTGCCCTGATGCACTCTACAAATAATAAAGGTGAAATTATAGATGTTTCAAACAGATGGTTAAAAGAACTAGGCTACTCTCTGAACGAAGTTATTGGAAAAAAATCAGTCGACTTTCTCACAAAAGAATCCAGGGAAATTGCATTAACAAAACATTTCCCAATATTTTGGGAGGTAGGATACGTAGAGGATATTGAATATCAACTCATTAAAAAAGATGGTAGCATCATAGATGTGCTGTTGTCAGCTACAACTGAGCGCGATGAGAAAGGACAAATAAACCGGACACTTGCTATATTTCAAGACATTACTGAAAAGAAAAAAGATCGTGAAGCAATTTTGCAAAGTGAAAAAAGATATCAAAACCTTTTTCACAACTCTCCTGTACCTTTGTGGGAAGAAGACATTTCGGATTTAACAGGTTATCTAAATAAAAAAAAGGCAGAAGGCATTACTGACTTTGAGAAATTTTTCGATGACAACCCGGAGGAACTTTTTTATTGTTCACAGTTAGTAAAAATCATTGATGTAAATGATGCGACGCTAAAACTTCACAAAGCAGATACCAAGCAAAACCTTTTAGGTAACCTGAATAAAATATTTACGGAAAAATCTCATCAATCATTTAAAAATGAAGTAATTGAACTTGCCAATGGCAAAACTGAAATCGAAACAGAAGGAGAGACAAAAACGTTTGATGGTGAGATTCGAAATGTACTTCTCAAATTACTAATTGACAGCAACAAAACAAGTGCAAAAAAAGCAATCGTCGCAACACTGGATATTACAGACAGGGTACTTGCAGAAAAGGCATTACTGGAAAGTGAAGAACGCTTTGATTTAGCCATGAAAGCAACCAAGGACGGAATTTATGACTGGGATCTTTTAACTGATGGAATATACTATTCCCCGGGCTGGAAGAAGATGCTTGGATATGAAGACCATGAATTGGAAAATAAATTCTCCGTATGGGAGAACCTGACACACCCGGAAGACTTGAAAAAATCCTGGGAAATGTTGAAGGATTACCTGGATGGTAAGTTAGATCGCTTAGAACTCGAATTTAAAATGAAACACAAGGATGGACATTGGATTGACATACTTTCGAGAGCACATGCAATTTTTGATGATAATGGGAAGCCCGTTCGGGTTATTGGAACCCATGTTGATGTAACAGAACAAAAGAAGATACTTAAAAGTCTTGAACAGGAAAGAAAACGATCGCAGCATTACCTTGATGTAGCCGGAGTAATGTTAATAGCCATTGATAAAAATAAAAAAATAACCCTAATCAACCCGAAAGGTTGTGAGATTTTAGGTTATTCTTGTGATGAAATAATTGGGGAAAACTGGTTCAGCAAATTTCTGCCAAAAGAGAATATCGAAGAAGTAAAACATGTCTTCGACCAAATCATTTCTGGAGAAGTTGAAGCAGTAAAATATTATGAAAATCCAATAATCCGGAAGGATGGCACAAAGCGTACTATTGCATGGCACAACTCCTTATTAGAAGATGATTCCGGAAATGTTACCGGGCTATTTAGTTCAGGCACAGACATTACAGAAAGAATAGAATCAGAAAATATTATTATTGAAGAAAGAGAACGGGCAAGCAACATTTTACAAGGAACTAACGCAGGAACCTGGGAATGGCATATTCAAACCGGCGAACTTATTCTGGATGATCAATGGGCCTCAATATTAGGATATAAATTACATGAACTGAAACCAATTTCTGTAAAAACATGGGAAAACAAAGTGCATCCGGAAGATATGCCTGCTGTGCAAAAAATCGTAGAAAAGCATTTTAACAGAGAAACTGATTATTATGACGCAGAATTTAGAATGGCCCATAAAAATGGTTCATGGATTTGGATTAATGCCAGAGGTAAAACCGTTGAGTGGACCAATGATAATAAACCATTGAGAATGTCAGGGGTGCACATTGATATCAACCAACGAAAAATTGCAGAAAAAGAACTCGTTAAAGCAAAAGAAAAAGCCGAAGAAAGCGATCGCTTAAAGTCTGCATTTATGGCTAATATGAGTCATGAAATACGAACCCCCATGAATGGTATTTTGGGATTTGCTGATTTATTAAAAGAACCTCAACTTTCCCCGAACCAACAACTTCGTTACATCAATGTCATTCAAAAAAGCGGGCAACGAATGCTTAGTATTATCAATGACTTAATTGACATTTCAAAAATTGAAGCTGGACAAATGGAAGTTGAAATAAGTGAAACAAATGTGAATGAAACGATCGAATACCTCTATTCATTTTTTAAACCTGAAGCCATTGAAAAAGGCTTGCATTTATTCTATAAAATGGAGCTTCCAAAGTATAACTCGGTCATTGAAACAGACAGGGAAAAACTTCTTGCTATTTTATCAAACCTGCTGAAGAATGCCATTAAATACACCAATAGCGGGAATATAAAATTTGGTTATTCGATTAAATCAGGCCACATAGAATTTTACGTTCAAGACACAGGAATTGGAATTCCCAAGGAGCATCATGAAATAATTTTCGAACGTTTTACACAGGCCGATATGAGCATTACAAAACCATACGAAGGAGCTGGTTTAGGGCTATCCATATCTAAAGCTTACATTGAATTATTGGGTGGAAAAATCTGGTTAGAGTCAACACCGCAGGAAGGTACATCTTTCTTTTTTACACTTCCATTCAGCGAAAAGAAAACCAAAGAAGAAGTTGCCGATCAACCATTTTCTGTTTTAAGGGAAACAGACAGCCTTCAAAATATGGTCATATTAGTTGCTGAGGACGATGAAGTTGCCAGCATATACCTTTCAGAAATACTTAAAAGCCGCTGTAAAAAACTCATTCAGGTGAACAATGGTGTTGAAGCCATTGAAGCCGTAAAAGCGAACGGGATTGACTTGATCTTAATGGACATGAAAATGCCCCAAATGGATGGATATGAGGCAACAAAGCTAATTAGAAAAATCAATAAAGATGTTGTAATTATTGCACAAACAGCTTATGCACTAACCGATGATCGCGAGAAAGCATTACAAGCAGGCTGTAACGAATACATTTCGAAACCTATTAAAATCAAGGAACTACTGGATTTGATCAACTCTTTCATTGATAACTAAACCACTATGCATTGAAAATACATAGGTTTGATTAACGAATGCCTGCCTGTTCGGCAAACAGGAAATTCGTGAGCTTTTTGAACATCATGCTGGAAGCTCGAAGTCCGAAGCTGGAAGTAAGAAGCTAGAAGCCAGAAGCTGGAAGCCAGATGCTAGAATTTCTTCCTGCCCAAACTTCGAACTTCATGCCCTAATGAAACAGAAATTTATAGAAACGAACCCGGATCCTCAGGGACAATAAATATTTTTTTGAACCTTTTATTTTAGCAGTGTATTAGTTTAAAATGTACAATTATGCTTTTTGATCGAAGGAAATACATCGCTCTTTTTATTGCATTGATTTTACTAATTTTAGGCTTTGCATTAATGAGCGGTCCGGAGAATAATCAAGTTGATTATTTTGACACGGAAATATTTAATTTCAGAAGAATCACAATAGCCCCGCTCCTAATTACAGGTACATATGCAGGTATATTAGCGTTCATTGTAAAAAGACCTTGCACAAAATAGAGTTCTCCAAAAGAGGATGTTTGACTATTTTTGAAAATCAAATTGAATATTAGAAGAAATGACTAAAAAGACTTCAATCAAATTATTTGAATCAAAAAAGATAAGGGTTCATTGGGACAATGATACTGAGAAATGGTATTTCTCAATTATTGATATTATTCAAACTCTAACCGATAGCAACAACCCTCGTAGATATTGGAGTGATTTAAAAAGAAAACTTACCAAAGAAGGATTTAATCAGTTGTACGAAATTATCGTACAACTGAAATTAGAATCATCCGATGGGAAAAAATATACGACAGACTGTGCAGATACTGAAGGTCTTTTAAGAATAATACAATCAATTCCGTCGCCCAAAGCGGAGCCATTTAAAATATGGCTGGCAAAAGTGGGTTATGAAAGAATCGAAGAAACAGAAGACCCAGAAAAAGCATTCGACAGGGCAATGGAAACTTACTTGAAAAAAGGCTACTCTAAAAACTGGATTAATCAGCGACTGAAAAGTATTGAAGTCCGTAAAGAATTAACGGACGAATGGGATTTGAGAGGTGTTAAAAAGGGATTGGAATATGCAATTTTAACAGACGAAATAACAAAGGCTTGGCAGGTTTAACAACAAGGGAGTATAAAAACCTTAAAGACTTAAAGAAAGAAAATTTGAGGGATAATATGACAAACTTGGAATTGGTATTAAACATGCTTGCAGAAACTTCAACGACTGAGTTATCTAAAAAAGAACAACCCAAATCCTTTTCGGAGAACAAAAAAGTTGCAAGGAAAGGAGGTTCTGTTGCTGGTAATGCACGAAAAGATTTAGAAAAAAAATTAGGGGATAGTGTTGTTAGTCCATTAAATGCAAAGGAGCTAGGGAAAAGACTTGAAGAAAATAATGATGACACCGAGGAGTAAACAACGAAAAGCTAACATTTTGTATAAGGCATAGGGCAGAAATGCTCTACTTGAAACATTTGCGCTTTCTCCAACCCCGCCGAAGCGCAGCTTCGACGGTTAGTCAAATTGCAGGTGTCAAACCTGCATTTCGGCTACTTAGCGGTTTGACAGGAAAGTGCTTTTCTAATGCCCTACGCACCAAACAAATTACCGATTTTCCTGATTATGAAACCAATAAAACAGGATGTTCAGAAAGAAGATAAATAATACGAGTGACGAAAAATTAATGCAACTGATTTGCAGTGGCAACCAGGATGCTTTTAATGAATTGTACAATCGTTATAATGAGCGCTTGTATTACTACTTCTTCAGAATGCTTGGGAACTCACCTGAATTAGCTAACGATTTTCTACAGGAGGTATTTCTTAAAATTATAGAAAAGCCTGAGCGCTTTAACCCTAAGTTCCCTTTTTCAGCATGGATATTTACAGTTGCTCACAATCTTTGCAAAAATGAATACAGAAGGCTTAATGTTAGAAAAGAAGTGGGGCATGTTGATGAAAACTTAACCGGTGAAGAAGAAGCTTCTTTCAAAATAAATAAAGATGAACTGATCAACCGTATTTACGAGAGCTTAAATGACTTAAAGCACGAACAGCGTTCAGCTTTTTTACTTTTCTACCGAGAAGGTTTTTCAATTAATGAAATTGCAGGGATGCTGGAACTACCCAAAGGAACTGTTAAGTCAAGGCTTTTTTATACCCGAAAATATTTGGAAGATCGATTTGAGCATTTAAAAGATGAAATTGAACTTTAACTATATAGTGATGAATAGCAAAGAATTAAAACAATTAATTAACGATGATCAGGTTGGAAGGCCTGATGCTTCAGTTAAATCAAGGCTTGATCAGGCTTTTACGCTACGATCTGCCACTTATCCGATTCGACAAAACTCCTTCTCTGGATTTATTAGCTGGATATTTTCCTTAAAAGCTTTCGGTTTAAAAACAGCCTTGGCAAGTCTTTTTATCGCATTCTTTCTATTCAATAAGGATGTGACCATTGCTCCATCGAATCCAACCACTTTGGATACTACCAGCGTAAATCAGATTATTGAAATTGACTCATCTCTTTTTCAATCATCGGCAAACATTGCAAACGATAGTGTTTTGCTCTAAAAAGTTATACTCCTTTAAATAGGTTGAAGTAATTCTTTAATCGCTCATTCATCACTGTTGCTCCATCGTATTTAAATTCAGTAGAAACTTCTGTCAACAATTGATATAGGTACAATTTCATGGTATAATCCTGCTCAACAGAGTATCTTTGTCGACCCTGAAAAGTACTGAAATAGTCAAGCCATTCTTCCAATTCATTTTGAATTCTTTCTATGCTTTTTTGTCCTGACCCTCTATCCCCTGCTTCAAAATACAAACGTGCCAGCGATATTGAATTAAAATCTGAAGGCCATAAGTGAGATGGCAAAACTTCTTCTCCTTCACGAATAACTTTAAGTGCTTTCGTTTTATCCCCTTCATCAATTAATTGTTGGGCCAACCTTGAAAAAGCCTGTCGCATATGGGTAACTGCAAACATTCTTCTGTGGTGCCAGTCAAAATATACCTCTTCATTTTTCTGATTTTCCCAATTGCATTTATTCATCAGGTTTTCATATAAAACTGAGCTGTCAATCTTACCCATATCAAGAATCGATTCGACTTTAGCGTATTCCGGGATTAACTTGTATACCAGCCCGTCATAACGAAGATAATTTTCCAGGCCATACTGTTTAGGATCAGCAAATGATGTGAAATAAACCGGTCTCTCATTAATATTGCTGTTCAGTATATCCCAAAATACAAGTTCGTTCCTCATCAAATAGTCTTTATTCAAACTTACAGGGATAGAGGTATCACCTACCACAAGGTTCATTTTATCAACAGGAATAAAACCAACCTTTTCCCCGGATTGCAATGGAATTTTCGCTTGTGCTGAATCACTTGAAACAAAGTCCAGAATTCGCTGAATGGAATGCGCTGTCTTTATTTTTGGTACAATCGGAAGATAATCCAATTCGCCTGAACGATAGCTGGCTTCAGGGATCGAAAGCTTTACACCATCATTATCGTTAATTTTTCGATTGATTTGCTTAATATACCAGCCTGCATTTAAATAGGGCATTACAACCACGCGAACATCAGTACGAATACCTTCAACTTCCTGGCAATACCAAAGTGGATAGGTGTCATTATCTGCATGTGTAAATAAAATTGCATTGGGCTCACAACACTCCAGGTAATTTCGGGCTAAATCGCGGGCAGTGTATCTTCCTGAGCGATCATGATCATCGTAATTTTGCTGAATCAGGATTCCGGGAGCAGCAATTACCCCAAACGTTCCCCCAACGATTATTGCAGTGGTCATTTTCATTTTTTTTGAAAGAAGCTGAATGATAGCCATTGCCCCTAAACCAATCCAAATTGCAAAAACATAAAATGAGCCTACAAAAACATAATCCCGTTCGCGTGGGGTAATTGGTATTTCATTTAAATAAATAACCAATCCGACACTCATTATTGCAAAAAGCAGAATGAATGTCCAGAACGTATTTTTATCTTTTTGATAATGAAACCAAAGACCAATTAAACCAAGAATTAGTGGTAAAAAGTAATAGCTGTTTCGTGCTTTGTTGTTTCGCATATCAGTTGGTAAGCTGGATTGGTCCCCTAATCGTATTTCATCCAAAACCTTAATGCCAGATTGCCAATTTCCTTTTAAAGGCCCGCCAAATCCCTGCACGTCATTTTGCCTTCCCGCAAAATTCCACATGAAATACCGGACATACATATGCCCTAACTGATATCGTAAAAAGAAACGAACATTCTCAGTAAAAGTAGGTATGGTCGTTTCAACGGTTTCGCCATTCATTTTTCGTACACGGACCTTTTTCCCATCCATGCTCACCCAGTTTTGATAAGCTTCCATGTGCTGTTTATCCTTACTATGCAGGCGAGGGAAAAAGCCAGTGGTACTTTCATCATAAAAAACCTTTGGGTTCAATCGTGTCTCAAAATATTTTTCCCCATCAAAATCATACGTTTTCCGATCTCTGTACGATCGTATTACCGAACCATAATTCTCCCCATAAAGAATGGGACGGCTTCCATAACTTTCCCGGTTTAAATAATTAATTAGCTCAAATGTCGTTTCAGGATTACTTTGATCAACAGGGGGATTAGCAGAAGACCGGATGAAGCTGGTCATATAAGAAGTATATCCCAACAATAGAAAAACGGTACAGAGAACCACCAGGTTTAGTATCGCATTTCTTTTTTTGTGCGAATAAAAAATTAATCCTGCCAAAACAGTTACCAATAAAAAAAGGTAAAAATAAAAGCCCGAATTTACAGGTAACCCAAAAGAATTGACAGCCAACAACTCAACAGGGCCTGCTAAAGAAAATACGCCAGGAATAAAAATCTTCATTAAAAAAAGGATGAAGAAACCGGAAAAAGTAATTGTGAGTAAAACACCTTTAAAAGTTGGTTTATACTTTTTAAAGTAAATAATCATGGCAACAGTCGGGAGCACCAACAAATTAAGCAGGTGAACACCTATTGATAATCCTGTGAGAAAAAATATAAGCAAAACCCATCGGTTTGAATTGGGGCTGTCTGCCTCCCTCTCCCATCGGGTAGCAGCCCACAACAGGAGCGCTACAAAAAGAGACGATAAAGCATAAACCTCAGCTTCTACAGCCGAAAACCAAAACGAGTCTGTAAAAGCATATGCCAATGCGCCTATGGCTGCCGGGACTAACACCCCATTTTTACTCGCTGAACTAATTTTTCTTAGCAACCATACAATTGTCCAGAAAAGAAACATGACAGTTCCTGCACTTGAAACTGCCGAAACCATATTAACCATCATGGCAGCTTTCTGCATATCACCAAAGCTTAAAAGGGAAAAGATTCTTCCCAGCAACATAAATAAAGGGGCACCAGGGGAATGACTTATTTCCAGCTTAATTGCTGAAACCAATAATTCACCACAATCCCATAAGCTTAAAGTGGGCTCAATCGTTAAAATGTAGACAATCAAAGAGATGGTAAAGACACACCAGCCAATAAGGTTATTCTTCTTTTGAAATGACATATACTTTCCTATTTGCTCAATAATACACTTCACATGGTAAAGGTTCAAAAGTTTTTCCTTTTTAACAATAAATATAAGATTATCAAGCTTCACCTTCTTTTTAAGTACGAATAGCATTTTAATTGTGAAACGTGCATTTGAGCAGCAAAAAAGCAACAATCATCTTTTTCTTATCTCATTTTTCCAGAAAACAGATATATTGCAATGAATACAACCAGCAATAATCCCGTACAAACCTTGCTTTCAAGATAATTGACAGGGAAATACCCATCCGTTAGCTAACGGATCCCTTGGAGAGGCTGGCATATAGTCGGCCTCTTTTATTTCAATGAAACTCAGGTTTCAAGTGTGAAGCACCTTGAAATCTGTAAGTTGAATTGATCCCGAAACGACGGAGAAGTATTCGGGATCTCATGGTTTAATACCCCGACTCTTGGGACCGGAAACTAATATCGTTTGCAAAGCAAACCCCATTTGATACCCCGTTAGCTTGCTGCGGGATTGTTCATTTTAATTGATTAGTAGCAGAACTCTGCCATAAGGAATGACTGTACATAGTCACTTACAGAATCTTCAAGGCTCATAAATTCTTTGTTGTAACCAACAGACCTCAATTTTTCAATATCTGCACAGGTATAGTATTGATAACCCTCTCGTATATCTTGTGGGGTATCAACAAAACTAATATCTTCCTGGACTTTCATTGCCTTGAAAACAGCTTTCGTTAAATCAAGATAAGTCCGGGCTTCCCCTGTACCAACATTATAAATTCCCGAGTGTTTTCTGTTGTTCATGAAAAACAACATTACATTGGTTATATCTTCAACATAAATGAAATCACGTGATTGATGCCCATCTTTAACCTCAGGATTGTGTGAACGGAACAACTTCATTTTTCCCTTTTCTGAAATTCGGTTAAAAGCCTGATAAACCACAGAGGCCATTCTTCCCTTATGATATTCATTGGGTCCGAATACATTGAAAAATTTCAACCCGGTCCAGAAATAGGGTTGCTCTTCCTGCTCCAGTGCCCAGCAATCAAAGTCGTGTTTAGATTGTGCATAATGATTGAGAGGCTTCAGGTCTTGAATAATATTATGTGAATCATTAAAGCCCAGGGAACCATCTCCGTAAGTTGAAGCGGATGAGGCGTAAATTAAAGGAAGTCCATACTGGATGCAACTTTTCCAGATTTGTTTTGAGTAATGGAAATTTAATTGTTGGTAAACTTCTGACTCCTGCCCGATGGTATCGGTTCGGGCCCCAAGATGAATAATAAACTGAACATGCTGGTTATTTTCCTCCAGCCATTCAAAAAAATCATCTCTATCTACAATATCTGAATAGGTTTTGGAAATGTAGTTTGAGATTTTCATCGGATCATCAAACTTATCTACTAATACGATATCGCGGTAGCCTTCGCGGTTAAGACGGCCAACCATATAGCTTCCAATAAAACCAGCAGCACCAGTAACAACGATCATAAAATCCTTTTTTCTATACCAAATTAAGTCAATTCTTAATTTAGAACTTTAACACCTTCACTTTTATTGTACAATTCCACTAATTTTTTTAACGGATATTAACAATTTTTAAAAGTGATTTATCCGAAGATGACCTTCCAACTAATTTAGTTGCTTCATTTTGGAATGCAAAATTAAGATTGAAAAGCTTATAACAAACAATATCACTACATTATTTTTCAAAAAAAGATGAACAATCAAAAAAACAAATTGCATATACTTTACAGATTTAGTCATACATTTGCCAAGGGAATAAGTAAATCGTTACATACATGGAGCATTCTTTTAACGGAAAAAAGGGGGGATATCAACGAATTGACAAATTTGATGATGCTAACACTGAAAAATTAAGTTCTCATTACAAAGAAATCCTGGGTCTTTTAGGTGAAGATGAAACCCGTGAAGGTTTACAGGATACCCCACTACGGGTTGCTAAAGCCATGCAATTTTTACTTCAAGGCTACGATCAGGACCCTGAAGCGATGCTCCGGTCAGCGATGTTCCAGGAAGATTACCAACAAATGGTTATTGTAAAAGATATTGAGATTTTTTCTATGTGTGAGCATCACATGCTTCCCTTTATTGGAAAAGCTCACGTAGGTTATATCCCTAACGGATATATTACCGGGCTTAGTAAAATTGCACGTGTTGTTGATGCATTTGCGCGCAGGTTACAGGTGCAGGAAAGATTGACATTACAAATCAAGGAATGCATCCAGAACACTTTAAACCCGCTGGGTGTAGCTGTTGTTATTGAAGCCCAGCACCTTTGCATGCAAATGCGGGGAATTCAAAAACAACATTCAATTACGACTACTTCTGATTTTACAGGAGCTTTTGAACGTGTTGCTACCCGTGAGGAATTTATAAAATTAATCAGTTCTAACCTTTCCTGATTTTACATATTGGTAATATTTGACAAATTTCAATTTGAAATTATATTTTACCTGCATTTTATATTATTTTAGCGGTAAGGCAACCAACCAGCTAAATCATTAATTAATTTGCTTGTAACGAAATAAAATTGGATTCTAACAATCTAAATTATAAGAAGATGAAAACATCAAAGACACTTAAAATCATTTCGTTGGCGCTAATCTCCGGACTTCTTTTCGCGGGCATTTCATCTTGCACCAGTAAAAGATCTAAAAAAGAAGCTCCAAAAGTTTCTGAAGAAACAATCAAAAAGGAAATTAAGGAATACAGTTATCCGCTTCCTTCAGCTTTCGAGGTTACCAATATGCTGAATGAAATTGAAGCCAGCTTTATTGTTGGGATTACCCATAATCCTGAAAAAGCTGAAACTTATTTTGCCGAAAAAAGCAAAGCAATTAACCTGGGTATTTATACTGCCGACCTTGCTTATGCTACCACTTATAATCAAAAAGCAGAAATCGAACGTTTTATAAAGGCTACTGAAAAGTTGGCTATGGAACTTGATCTGAAAGCTGCGTTTAGTGAAGATCTACCGGAGCAACTTGAAGCCAATATGGACAACAAGGAAAAATTGGTTGAAATTGTTACTGAGATGTTCCAGGATGCTTACTCTTATTTAAACAAGCAAGGACGCACCGAAGTATCCTATCTTGTTTTGGCAGGCACAGTTTTCGAAGGTCTTTACCTGACCACTCATATTTCTGAAAATACGTTCCAGGACCCGAAGTTGATTGAAACTATTCTTTTCCAAAAAAGCCCGTTAGCCGAGCTTGAAAAAATGATGGAAGAATACAAAGATTCAGAAATTTTGAAAGGAACTTACGAAGACCTGAAAGCAGTCAATGCGATTTATTCCATGGAAGAAGGAACAACTTCAATGACTAAAGAGCAGGTTGAAATGCTTAGCTCAACAATTTCCAAAATCAGAGAAAAAAATATTCAGGAATAAACTGAAAAACTGATATAAACGGGCTTTTGTTGTTCCCCGTTCGGGTACAAGAGCCCGTTTTTTAATACCAGACTATGTACGAAGGTATAATTGAAAACCTGATCAAGCTTTTTGCCATCATGACCAATTATGATGATAAGGAAGATTCTGAGGAAGCTAAAGCTTTGGTGAATTCATACCTTCAGGAAAATTTCAGTCGTGATTTAATTGAAAAATACCGTAAGCTTTACAACCACTATGTCAAATACTACCATACCGTAAATAAAGAGATTCTTTATTCTGAAGAAGGAAACGGGAAGAAAATCATCAACGAATCTTACCTGAATAATATTTGTACTGAAATTGTTGATGAGTTTGATTTGGGAACCCGTTTCATGATCGTTGTCCAGCTCTTAAACTTCATTAATAAAGATGATGGTGTTGAAGAAGTAGACATTGAAACCGTAAATATTGTCGCTGCGGGGCTTAAAATTAATCCTGACGAATATGAAGATCTTTGTGCATTTTACCTGCAAAGTATTTATCAGGTAAAAGACAAAAGCAGCCTGTTTGTTGTAAACGGAAATGAAGAATACCATTTAAAAGACATCAAGCACCTTTACCGGGAAAACCAAACGGTAGAACTTGAATTGATAAGGATAAGCAGTATCAATACGCTTTTCTTTAAATACCAGGGGCCCCGGAACATGTACCTTAACGGTCATCGACTTACCCAGAAAAGGTTATATGTATTTCCGCAAGGTGGCATTCTGCGAACATCAAGGATTATCCCAATTTATTACAGCAGCATTATGTCCCGGTTTATCCAGGAGCATGGTAAACCCAAAATTGTTTTTAATGCTGAACATGTTGAATACCGTTTTAGCCGCAGGCATTTTGGCTTGCATCCTTTAAGTTTTCAGGAAAGATCCGGCGATTTGGTTGGGATTTTAGGGGGAAGTGGTGTTGGAAAGACCACCCTGTTGAATGTTTTAAATGGCAAACTCAAACTAAACAGTGGGCGCATTATCATTAATGGCTACGATCTTCACGATCCTGACAACAAAGAAATTTTAAACGGGACAATTGGGTATGTCCCCCAGGACGACTTACTGCTTGAAGAACTTACCGTTTATGAAAACCTGAAGTTCAATGCCAGGCTTTGTTTTGATGATTTGGATGATGAAAAAATCCGGGAAATTATTGAGAAAACACTGCTTGATTTTGACCTGGTTGAAGCCCGTGACCTGGTGGTAGGAAATCCTCTGAAAAAGATATTAAGCGGCGGACAGCGCAAACGTTTAAACATTGCTCTTGAGTTGATGCGCGAGCCGTCTATCCTTTTTGTTGATGAGCCCACATCCGGCCTGTCCTCATCAGATTCCGAAAAAGTAATGTACCTGCTAAAAAGACAGTGTTTAAAAGGCAAGCTTGTTTTTGCAAACATTCACCAGCCATCCAGCGATATTTACAAACTCTTTGATCGCATGATTGTGATGGATAAAGGCGGAAGGGTTGTCTTTTTTGGCAACCCCATGGATGCTATCACTTACTTTAAAGAGCAGGCCCACTACATCAATCCCGACAAAAGTGAGTGCATGACCTGTGGTAACGTGAAGGCTGAACAGCCTTTACGTATTATTGAAAGCCGCATGGTTGATCCGTTTGGGAAAAGTATTAGACGAAGAAAGATTTCACCGGAAGACTGGTACCAACGCTATAAAGAAAAAGTTGAGCCAAAGGTTGTCAACTTCATGAAGATCAATCCAAACAAAAAAGAAAAACTTCCTGAAGCCCTTTTCAAAACCCCGAAATGGTTTGAGCAGCTTAAACTTTTTATTAAACGGGATTTTGCAACTAAAAAAGCCAACCGTCAATACCTGGCAATTGCCCTGTTGCAAGCCCCAATTTTAGCAATATTGCTGGGCTTCTTTTCAAAGTTTACGGATTCCGGCACCTACCTGTTCAGGCATAATGACAATATCCCTGCATTTCTATTTATGAGTGTGGTGGTTGCCTTATTCATTGGCCTAACCATTAGTGCTGAAGAAATTTTTAAAGATCGAAGGATCCGGAAAAGGGAGGAATTCCTGAACCTTAGCAAAGGCGCTTATTTCACTTCAAAAATCTTAATACTATTTACCATATCTGCATTTCAGGTACTCACCTTTGTGCTAATCGGAAACTGGATGCTTGAAATTGAGCACATGGTTTTTTCTACCTGGCTTATTCTTTTTTCTACAGCCTGTTTTGCCAATTTGTTAGGCTTAAATTTATCTGCTGGTTTAAATTCTGTGGTTACTATTTACATCATGATCCCCTTAATGCTGGTGCCCCAACTTCTTTTAAGTGGTGTAATTATCGATTTTAATAAAATGCACCACTCGTTAAGCAGTTATGACCGCACACCCATTATTGGCGACATGATGACCTCGCGATGGGCTTACGAGGCTTTGGCCGTTAACCAGTTTAAAAACAATGCTTACCGAAAACATCTTTTTGAAGAAGAGCTTACCAAAAACGAACTTGGCTTTAAGGCATACCACATGATGCCTGAGCTTGAAAAATATTTACTTTCATACGAGTCTTATATTGAAAAGAATGAAGCAGACCTGTCCAGTTCAGTCGCCCCACTTCTAACAAACTCCTTCCATGAAATCGAAAAGGAATTCAATCAGGCCAATGACTCTGTTCAACAAGCAATTCTTTCAATTGAAGAAAATAACTTTAATTCAAGTTCAGGCATAATAATAAAGCAATACCTGGCTAATGCAACGGATTTTTATAAAAGTCAATATCAACTGGCGACCAGAAAGCTCGAAGCAAAATATCAGGACTTATTGAATGAAATGGGCAATGACAAAACTGCCCTAAACGATTTCAAAAATAAACATGCAAACAACAAGTTGGAATCGCTGGTTCGCGACAGGTATTCTTCCAAAAAGATATACATCAATAACAACCAGATTCTGCAAGGCGACGAACCCATATACAGGAAACCAGCCTACAAAAATGGAAGTGCCCACTTCTATGCAGCCAATAAGTACCTGGGAAGTTTTAAGGTTGACACAATGATTTTCAATGTTGTCATAATCTGGCTTTTTACGTTTCTATTGATGATCTCACTCTACTTCGACCTTCTTCGTAAAGGACTGGCTTACATCGAAAACTGGAGGCTATTACGACTAGCCATTAAACGGGACAGAATTTTCTACCACCCGGCAGACTCTTCAAAAAAAAGTAAAGACAAGGCCCGGATTGGTTAAACAGGGATACGGTTCTTATATCCCTGTTTTTTTATTAATTAAATAATCCACCTTCTGAGAAGGTGGGCTTGATTTGCACCCTTAGGGCGCTTAAAGGGAAAACAACACAAAAAGTCAAAATAAGAAATAAGGAACATAAAATGTAAAAGGACCTGACAGGAACTTTCTGATTGGATATTTCTTATTCGATATTTTACATTTCTTTCTATGAAATCAAGGCACAGCCGTTTAAACATAACCACCACCAAAGGAGGTGGGTTTTTAATTTATACTAAAATAAGCCAAAACGTATACTCCAAGCGTCTTTTTGAGCATTACCATCCACACAATACCGTTTTGATCGTGAGTTGGTTGCAAATCTAAATTCTACTCATTTGTTCATAAAATAAATACAGTCAATAAACTTTATTAGGTAAAATTTTTCTAATTTGGGTAGAAAATAAATAGTTGAAACTTAAAAGTATCATTTACAACTGTATTTTATTGTAAATGATACTTTTTGTTATAGTTATAAAAAAATAATAGAACAAAAAGTTATATTACACATACTTTATGGGCAAGTTTGAAAAACAATATAGTGCTTACTTAATCTTACATTCTTAAAATGAAAAATAGAAAATATGGGATAAGAATCTGACCTGACCAATCCCGAAAATAAGGTAGGGCATAAATTAAAACTAAATACAATGGGAAATTGGAAAAAAATTGACGAACGCACTACTGCGAAATCAAAACTTAGTGGTGCATTTTCATTTGGAGCCTTTGGTGGCGGAAAAACCTACACCTTTAAGAATACTGAAACAGGTGAAATAAAGACAATTACTGCAGGTGGTTATTTGGAAGATGGTTATACTCTTTCCGATGAAGAACTTGGACAAAAGATTGCAAATGGTGAATTTGATGAAGAGTAGCAGAAGCTGTGATTAAGTAGTTGTTGTTTTTCACTTTCCAAAAAGAATAGTACAAATATTAAAAAAATGGAGTCCAGAAACCATTAAAAAAACGGGGCGATTTCCGAAAAGCCAAATGAGTAGGAAAAACATTAAATTTTAATGTAATGAAAGTAACATTAAGCATTGACCAAGCTCAAAAATCAGGTTTTCTGAGTGGTACAAAACATTCATACAAATTGAATGTTCAGTTTCAATTAAATGAAAAAGAGAAAAAAATATTTAATGACCATCCTCTTTTTCAAGATATGTATTTCATGAGTTATTTAGCTGGAAAGAAAAAAGACATTGAAATGCATATTACTGCAAAAAATATTTATTCTGGTGAAACAATATCAATT
This sequence comes from Prolixibacteraceae bacterium, assembly GCA_028282195.1. GTDB lineage: Bacteria > Bacteroidota > Bacteroidia > Bacteroidales > Prolixibacteraceae > Sunxiuqinia. The sequence goes on along the minus strand of JANQII010000325.1, from coordinate 304 downwards.
GATGCAGCAGGAGTTAACGAATTAATTGATTATCGAAATGAAATTGATTCTGCAGCAGAGAATTTTGTTGGATATATAAAAGTTCTATCCGATATTGTTGGTGGTGTTGAAATGTCGTATGGTGAATAGAGTTTATCCCCCCGCTAGCGCGGACTTATAGTCCGTGTTTTGCTTTGAAAAAGCAATAAATAGTTGGCACAAATTGCACCCCGATCCCGAGACTTCGAACGAAGGCAACCCAAAAGAGTTTAAATTAATGCCAACCAAAGAAATAGTTTACGGAGTTAAGAGATAAGTTAGCTCA
>JANQII010000321.1 GCA_028282195.1 Prolixibacteraceae bacterium | reverse complement strand
CATCTTATTAAAATTGTTTGTTTTCTAAGGTATAAGATGGAACTCGCATGATTTTAATAAATCGCCTATGTGTGAATATTTCTCATGCTCGTTTCATTCTTTAATTATTCCTCTCTTTTTGTACTTCTGAATATATTTTTGATCCAAGTCTTCTGAATCTTTATATTTTACCCTTAGTTTCTTCAGTTCTTCTTTTAATCTGACAACAACATCTACATAAGCTGGATCAGCATATACATTGCTTAGCTCCAAAGGATCATTTTTTCGATCATAAAGTTCCCATTCATCCACATCATAGTAGAAATGAGCGAGTTTATAGTCTTTGGTCACAATTCCATAATGGCGCTTCACCGCATGAAATCCAGGATACTCGTAGTAATGGTAATAAACGGCATCCCTTGTCCACTCATCAGTTTCCCCTTTTAGTAATGGCACTAAACTTTCACCTTGCATATCAGCCGGAGACTCAACATGAGCAGCCTCCAAAAGTGTTTGAGCAAAATCAAGGTTTTGCACCATTTCGTCCGACTTTGAACCTGCTTTAATTTTCTCAGGCCAACGAATCAAAAGTGGTGTTTTAAACGATTCTTCATATATAAACCGCTTGTCAAACCAACCGTGTTCCCCTAAAAAAAATCCCTGATCAGAGGTATAAACAACAATTGTATTTCTGCTCAACCCATTCTCATCCAAATAATCCAGTACACGACCAACATTTTCATCAACTGCAGCAATACAAGCCAGATAATCCTGCATATACCGCTGGTATTTCCACCGCATAAAATCCTGCCTGGTCATATCCGGGTATTGTTCTCTAAAGTCATTATTAATTGGCTGATAAATTGCGTCCCATTGTTTCTTTTGATCTTCAGTAAATCGGGAATACTTCATATGAAAGACCTTCTTTCCCCAATCTGAAGGTTCAACTATTCCAAGTTCATCAGCTAATTCAGGATATATTTTATTATCTGCAGAAATGGTCATGTGGTTTAGCAAATTCATTTCAGCAGTTTTTGCAGCTGTTCCCCTCCCCTTATAATCATCAAATAATGTCTCTGGTTCAGGAAAGGTTTTTTGGGTGAACTCTTTATAATGTCTTTCTGCCGGGATCCACTCCCGGTGCGGTGCTTTATGAAGGTACATCAAAAAAAATGGTTTGTCTTCTTTTCGTTTGTTACCCAGCCAATCTAAAGTCAAATCTGTAATTACATCAGTAACATAGCCCATAATTGTTGTATCACCTTCATTGGTGATGAAATCAGGATTGTAGTAATCACCCTGCCCCGGAAGGATCATAAATTCGTCAAAACCTTTTGGGTTATTGCCAAAATGAAGTTTACCAAACATGGCCGTTTGATAACCAGCTTCATGCAGCAATTGTGGGAAAGTGACATTTGTAGTGTCGAAGGGAAAAATATTATCTATTTTTCCATGAATGTGTGTATGCTTACCCGTTAGAATTGTGGCACGGGAAGGGGCACAAATTGAATTGCCCACGCATGCATTGGTAAAAAGCATGCCTTCATTGGCAATCCGGTCAATATTGGGAGTCTGAATCAACTTATCGTTGTATGCGCTAATTGCCTGATAAGCATGATCATCACTCATTATAAAAATGATATTCGGTCTCGAATCAACATTCTCCTTTTCAGTACAAGAAAAGATAAAAGCTGACAGCAATACAATCAATAATCTCTTCATTCTATTAACTTAAAAGAAGTTGAAATAACATCATTGGAATTACCACCTACAAAAACCTCAAAGTCTCCTGGTTCTGCAACAAAATCCAAATTCTGATTATAAAAGGATAAATCTTTTGCGTTAATCGTAAAACTTACTTTCTCTGTCTCTCCTTTTTTGATGGCAATTTTCTGAAAACCTTTTAATTCTTTTAAAGGCCTGGTAATTGAAGCAACCAAATCCCGAACATATAACTGAACCACTTCTTCCCCATCGTAATCACCTGTATTCGCTACTTCAACAGAAATCTCAAGTTTTTCATCTTTAGAAAATGTTGACTTATTTTTTTTGAGGTTTTTATACTCAAATGTTGTATAGCTTAAGCCGTACCCAAAAGGATATAAAGGAGAATTTGGTGCATCCAGATAGTTGGATTTAAACTTCTGAAATTGATCACTTCCCTGTGGACGACCTGTATTTCTCATGGCATAATATATCGGCACTTGCCCAACATTTCTTGGGAAAGTAGCGGTTAATTTCCCTGATGGGTTGTAATCGCCGAATAGTATATCAGCGATAGCATTACCCGCTTCAACACCAGGATGCCAAACCTGCAGCAAAGATGTTGCCAAGTCATTTTCTTCTGTAATTGCCATAGGCCTGCCGCTCATCATTACCAGCACAAGCGGTTTTCCTGTTTTTGCCAAAGCCCGTATCAATTTCTTTTGAGGTTCAGGAAGTCTAATATCCGTTCTGTTTGCTGATTCCCCACTCATTTCAGTTGCCTCACCAACTACAGCAACTATCACATCTGCTTTTTCAGACACAACCAAAGCCTCTTTAATCATTTCTTCGGGAGAGCGTTCATCAATATCTATGCGCGTTCCAAACACATTCACTTTTTCAGCAAATTCCGGATCATCCGATATATTTGCCCCTTTGGCATATAAGATTTCAGCTTTGGTTCCAAGCAAATTTGTAATTCCTTTCAATATTGGAACAGCGTATTTAATATCACCCGTTGGTGCCCAGGTACCCAACATATTGTTTTGATTATCCGCTAAAGGACCTACCAAAGCTATTGTACCTGATTTTTTAAGAGGCAAAGTTTGGCTCTCATTTTTCAACAGTACAAAAGATTGGGCTGCAACTTCACGTGCAAACATTCGATGTTCTTTTGTAAGAATTTTTTTTGCAGGGCGCGAATCATCAATATATCGATATGGATCATCAAACAAACCCAACTTATATTTTGCTTCAAGAACCCGGCGACAGGCAGTGTTGATGTATTCGACTGAAACCTTTCCTTCATCCAAGGATTTTTGCAAAGTTGTCAGGAAACCCTCGCCAACCATATCCATATCCAAACCGGCTTTAATTGATAATGCAGAAACATCCTGCAAATTTCCCAAGCCATGAGCGATCATCTCATTTACCGAAGTATAATCAGAAACAACGAAGCCATCAAAGCCCCATTCATTTCGAAGCAAATCGGTCAGTAACCATTTGTTGCCAGTGGCCGGAACGCCATCCACATCATTGAATGAAGTCATCACACAACCTACACCTGCGTCAATAGCTGCTTTATAAGGTGGTAAATATTCGTTATACATTCTCAAGCGACTCATGTCCACTGAATTGTAGTCACGACCAGCTTCAGCAGCTCCGTACAAAGCAAAATGCTTAACCGTTGACATCATCGTATTTGCCTTGGTTAAATCATCGCCCTGATAACCACGAACCATTGCTTTTGCTATTTGACATCCCAGATAAGTATCTTCCCCCGCTCCTTCAGCAATCCGTCCCCAACGCGGATCACGGGCAATATCAACCATAGGCGAAAAGTTCCAGAAAATACCATCAGCCGTAGCTTCTGTTGCAGCAATCCGAGCGGTCTTTTCGATCAACTCCATGTCCCAACTACACGATAATCCGAGCGGTATTGGAAAAGTGGTTTTATACCCATGAATAACATCTGAACCAAACAGCATTGGAATTCCCAGTCGGCTATTTTTCACAGCCAGTTTCTGAGCTTTTCTAACTTTCTCAGGGCCATAAACGCCAAAAATACCACCCACTTTACCTGCTTTAATTTTAGCTTCAACGTTAGTACTAACTGCAGCACCAGTTGGAATTCCACCTCCCGGAGTTATCAAATTCAGTTGTCCAATCTTTTCTTCAATGGTCATACGCTTCATCAATTCACTGATAAAAGCATCCATCTCTGACTTATTATTTTGGGCATTAAGCTGTAATGCCAACAGAATTCCTAAAGACCAAAAAAGTACTTTTCCTAGCTTCATTTTTATCTATTTTCTAAATCTAACTATCTAATAAATTTTATTTCTGAATGATTAGCTTTTGAGACCAAACCTTATTTTCTGATTCAAGCCTGATAAAATAAAGTCCTGGTTTAATTCCAGAGCAATCAACTGAAAAATCATTCCCTGGTTGATCTATTTTTGCCAACTTTATTATTCTACCATCTAATGACAAGATTTTCAATTGTATAGGTTCTGTCATATCTAATCCTGAACCAGAAAAGTATATTTTATTCGTTGCAGGGTTCGGGTAGATTTTAAATTTACTCTCCCTTTTCAATTTTTCAGAAGAAGTTACTACCTGGTACTGAAAGCCCAGTTTATCCAATCCGGCTTTCACATCAGCATCTTTCATCACCTCGTTCCAAAGCAAAGCTGTTCGGTGATTCTCGATCATCACTACAATTGGTCCCTGATCAATACCGATGTATGATTCTTTTACCCAATCCCTGGTATCGTTAAAGGCATCATAAGGTCCGTATTTGCCAAACAAATCCTGCCCCCGTTCCCGGTAGAAATATTTTAATGCCTTTATTGATTCTTCAGGTGTATAGGGCATGCTTGCCAATGCGGCAGTTGGACTAACTGTTCCGTCGTCATTGGTCATAGGTTTATGAGCATTGTAACCATCAGGGCCATCACTGGCCGTAAGCCCCCAGCATTTATCGCTATAGTTTTCAAAATTAAATGGATTATCAATTGCATAGGCATGATGAATTTTCGCAATATTCACATACTCTTGCCAGTAATCAGCATATTGGTCTTCTAAACCATGTGGATTAATTCCAAGATAGGAATAATGAATCCAAAACATTGGACCTCCCCAGTCACGGGCAAGATTAATCTCCAGATCATAATAAGTTCTTTTATTGACCATGTTACCATTTCTTGCCCAACCCTGATCATATACTACCTTTTCAATTCCATGGGTTGGAGAAGAAGCAGCCATGATATAAGTAACCAGACTTTCGTTCCACCCACTTACTTTCAGGTTTTTCTCAAAATTAGAGTTGGGCGACCAATGCCAGAAAAGTACATTCTGCCCATTCTGATACCATCTCCAGTCAATTTCTTTCCAAAGTTGATCTGCTTTCTGTCGAATTTGAACAGATTTTCCATCAGTTCCATCAAAATAATTCTTCAATGCAATCATAGCCGCCGCTACATAAGAAGTCTCTACAATATCACCCCCATCATCTTTATCGCCAAATTTCTGTGATGCTTTTGTATCGGCATTGTACCAGTGTGACCAGGCTCCGTGGTGCCTTTCGCAAGTTCCCAGAAAATCAAGAATACTTAGGATCCGATCTTTTAATTCTTCCCGGGGACGATATTCCCTTTCATAAGCAACAATCATTCCCATCAAGCCCATTCCTGTAGCACCGGAAGCTACCGTAAGCCCATTTCCATTTGAACGTTCAACTGACATGCCCGTGGCTTGATGAGCTCCTTCCCAGAAATACCGGAAAGAATATTCCTGAACCATATCCATTAATTCTTCATCCGTAAAATCCCTGATCTCAACGGATTTCTCATTTGGTTCAGAATCTTTGCTTTGTGCACTTGCAATAATGCGATAATTAACGGTTGAATTTCTTCCATTTTCAGGAACAAAATCAAGGTAAAAGTCTTCCGTTGTTTCTGCTCTCAGCTCAAATGTCTGGCCTCCATCAAATGAAGCATAAATTTTATAGTTCAGATCGGCCATTGGATGAACCCAATTCAACTCGGCATGGCTATCATAACCAGTAGCTGAAAATACTTCCACAGCTGGAATCTCATCCAAATTTTTAAATGCTAGAATTTCATCTATCAGAACCAAACGAGAGCTATTGTCATTCTCCGACTGAGCAAGAATTATTGCTTTTGCTTGTGTTAAATCAAAAGTACCTTTTAAACTATCAATAGGATATTTAATTTGGATCCATGTTGAAGCTGGTATATTTTCATTGTATTTGGAAAGCGTATCCAGGTCAGAAGTACCATTATTGGTCATTATGCCAATTAATGGTAAAGCTGTTTTAGGCAATTCTGTTTCAGAAAAAATAAAAAAGGAAATGGAATCCATATTCGAAATATCTGTAGCAGACCAATCATTTCTATGAATACGAACTTGCCAGTTGCCATTCTCAGCAGAAGTATAGTTGAACTTAAGAGATGTTTCCCCTTTATATGCAGTGGTAGAGCATGGCACTTTATCGTTCCACTTCGTAGGCGAACCACCAGGAGGATAAGTATGTTCAAAAGTACTTCCATTCAAACCATTAACATTGACAATCCCCTGATCATAGAAATTGTTATCAGTGCCTTCTGAAAAGAAATGTATTTCCTGAGCCCCGCTTAATAAGCTCATGAACATCAAAAAAATAACACATATACTTCTGGAAATTTTCATTTCGTTCAAATTTTTAGTCAACTTTTAATACTTCAAACCTTTCAGATACTCCATTTTCATTGATCGCCTCAATAGTGAAATAGTAGGTTTTCTGACTATCCATTAACTTAAACCAGTACTCATTGTTTTGGTGGACCATTACGCAGTTGTACAGTTTGTCCGGATGTGTTCCATAGTAAATATTGTAAGCATAAGCATCATCAACGGGTTGCCATTTTATCCAGGCACTTCGTTTGTCTTTTTCGGTTCGAAGCACCATAAACTTTTTGACAGCATCTGGTTTTTCTCCGTTTCCATTTCCAAAAACACGAAGTCCGCTTATTGCAAACTTCCCAGTTGGCATATGGATGTTCTCTAATTTTATAAAACGGGCCTGAACAGGGTTCTCCAGCTCTACATATTCGTGAGGGATATCGGTTAGGTTTTTACTTTTATCAATCAGTATTTTCCATTTTTTACCATCATTTGAATGGTACATTTTGTATTGATGATATTGTTCTCCTCCGTTAACCTTCCCCAGATGATCTTCTGAAACATCCTGATCGGCATAATTAATTTGAATTGCATTTACCGAAGAGATATTCCCTAAGTCAGTTTGAATCCATTCGCCTTTATCTCCGGTTTTGGCACTCCAATAGGTTTTCATGTTTTCATCATTGGCGTTGTTGGCATAAAAACCTCCATAAGTAGAAGAAACTGTAACAGGTTTTTTATAATTCAGAAGCATCCAACCTGTAAAACCTTCCCCATAAAAATGATTTTCCTGAATACCATCTATTGGAAGTTTATGCGGATAATCGCCAAATGCTGTATTACACCACATCACATCATCCTCATCGAACCCGGCAGGCCAAATACCAATTCTTCTTTCAAAATTGTTTTTTACTGAAAGCATAATAGTACTCACATGCCACCAGTTTTTATTTCTATCCTGATAAGTTGCCCCGTGTCCGGCACCACGTGCAAAACCACCAATCTTCATACTTAATGGATCGGATTGATCTTTGAAACCACCCAGTGGACTATCGGAAACAGCAACACCATCTGCGTATCCACTAAACTCGGTGCCCGGAGCTCCATACTGCATGTAATATTTTCCATTGTTTTTGGTCATCCAGGCACCTTCCATGAATGGATCCAGAAAAGTATTGTCCTGATGTTCCCCAAAACGTTGCCAGCCATACCGCCATGGATGCAGAATATGCATTTCTTCTCTTGTTCCAATTGGCTGAAAAGTTTTTCGATCCAGCTCGATACCGTATAAGGGATAAACATTACTACTTCCATTGTACATGTAAAGCTTCCCATCATCATCGGTAAAAAAGGCAGGGTCCCAGCCACCAATTTCGAACTTCTCGACCAGTGGTTTCCATTCATTTTCCTTTGGGTTAGTACTCATCCACAAAGTAAATTCACTGGTATAAGTAGAGCCAAACACAATCATGGTATCACCCACTACACCTAAGCCCGGAGCACATAACTCATCATAACATCCTTCATTCCAGGGACGCAAGAATTTGCGTGGATTAAAATTCCAGTTTAGCATATCATGGCTCCACCAATACCCCCATTGGTTTGTGCTGAATAAATAATAATCCCCTTTATAAGTTACGATAACCGGATCGGCTGTTGCACGGTGGCGCCCCCACTCCGCAAAATTCGGAATGGGAGTATAACCGTAATCTATATTGATTGGATTGCAATAAGTTTTTGCTTTTATTGACTGCCCACCAGATTCCAGAATAAAACAAACCGCAACTGCAAACAATAAACATTTAAGCAAAATCTTTTTATACATCATCCAATCTTTAAACATTAAACTTAATTTAGTTGAAAGCAGGGCTGGTAAAACCTAATTTCTTTAGCCCTCTCTGAACATCTTCGTTTTTCATAAACAGGTTCCAAAGCAAACCTGTGCGGTAATTTTCAATCATAACCGGGATTGGTCCCTGATCAATTGCCAGGTAACGTGGCAAATACCAATCAGCCGAATGACTGTATGCATCATACGGTCCGTACTTTCCAATTAAAGAATCGGCTTCAGTATACAAATACCTTAAGAATTGCATTGACTCTTTCGGTGTATATGGGAACGATGATAATGCAGCCGTTGGAGAAATTACACCCAAATCTTTATCCCCAGGTCTGTGCCCGGCATAACCTCTCATCGAATAACTGGAAGTAAATCCCCATTGTTTTTCGCCATAACCTTCAAATCCTTTTGGATTATCCAAGGCATATTTATAATGAATTTTTGCATGATTTGTATTGAGTTCCCAATAATCAGCATACTTATCAGACAAGCCTTTAGGGTTCAGACCCAAATAGGAATAGTGTGCCCAGAAAAGTGGCCCGATCGGGGCATCGTCATGTTCGTAAAAATTCAGGACGGTATTTATTCCGTAATAAACAGTGTCTTCAGAAATTTGTCCATCAACCGTCCATCCTTTGTGATAAACACTTGGCTTAATTGGATGTGTTGGAGAAGAGGCTGCCAAAACATACATGATGAGACATTCGTTATAACCACCAACAGCAAAATTCATTTCCCATCCATATTTTGGCGACCAGTGCCAGTAAAGAACATCCTGTCCTCCCTGCGTGTACCAATCCCACTCAACTTCTTTCCAAAGTTTGTTTATATCGGCTACCAATTGCTGTTCTCCTTCATTTCCTCCTTTAAAATACTCAGCAACGGTCAGTAGCCCCTGAACCAAAAAAGCCGTTTCCACCAAATCACCACCATCATCCTTTTTACTAAATGGCTTTACTTTTCCCGTTTCTCCATCCATCCAATGGGGCCAGGCTCCATAAAACCGGTCTGCTCTTTCAAGGAATTTTACAACTTTCTGAAATCTTTCCAGGCCTTGTTCCCTGGTTATAAATCCACGTTCAATACCAACAAGGATTGCCATTAGCCCAAAACCACTACCACCGGAGGTAACAATGTGCTTATCATTTTGCGGATAAATATCATCGGTATGGTATCGCTCCCGTGCCAATCCTGAATTTGGTTCAGCACCATCCCAGAAATATTGAAAGGTCTGGTATTGCACCGTATCCAATAACTGTTCATCAGACAATTCAACAGTTTTCTTCCCTTCGTTGGTTTTATTTTTTGTTTGTGAGCAGCTTACAACTATAGCCAGCAGTAAACTGAATATAAGTAAATACTTCATTTGTTTATAATAATGTTTAGGTCAGTAAAATCGTGATTTAGTTTTCCTGAAGAAGGCTGCCACTTTCCAGGCAGCCTTTTCAAGATTCTAACTAAACTACTCTATCTTACATCTAAAAACTAACAAAACAGATTATCGAATCAAGCTTCAATTAGTTATCTGCATTCATTATCGTTTGAACTTCTTCCTGGGACAATGCTTTATCAAATAAGCGAAGCTCATCCATTAAACTACTGTCAGATAAGTGGCTCCATCCTGTAAAACGTGGTGCACCAGAGCCAATTGATATAATATCACAATCTGTCCAGTCAATTCCTGCGAATTCACCTTGTTTTACAATTTCACCATTGATATAAACCACACATTCAGTTGATGAAATGGTAAAGGCCATATGTACCCATTCATTTGTAGTTGGATCAATCGTTGCTGCAGCACCACCGTCAAACCAACTGTCACCATCACCAAAACCTGCATTTAGCTTAAATATTTGATTTGTTTCACCACCTTCACGGAAAAAACGGAAGCCATGCTTACGTAAGTTTTGTTTGGTTGGATACTCAGCGTTATCCACATCAGGAGCACCAATTACCAAAATACCTGCACGATCCGGAGTAGCATTAGCCTTGTACCAGAAACTCGCACTAAACTCGTCTCCCAATAAACCATCAGTTGGAAAGGTCAGGTAAGAATCTGTAGTTCCGGCATAAGCATCATTCCCTCTTTTACCTTCTCCTGCAAAACCAGGAGTTCCAACAACTGTAGCTTCAGTACCACTTACCAAATCAATATTATCCCCTTCAAACGGCATGTAAAAAATTTCACCATCAAATTGTGGTTCATAAGGCATCGCAGCATTTATCATGCTCTTTATTTCAGCCGGTGAAAGAGACTTATTGAACAAACGTAATTCATCAATTTTACTGATATCAGATTTGTGGTTCCAGTAACTGAAAGTTTCGCCACCTGAAGCAACCGTAATTTCGTTACATCCAGTCCAGTCAACACCGGAAGCCATATCCGAAGATCTTACTTCAACCCCATTAAAATAAATGGTGTTCTTTGTTTCGGAAATGGTAAATGCAATATGTACCCATTCTCCTGCAGCAACGTTAATAATACCTCCATCATTCCAACTTTCACCATCACCTGTACCAACGTTTAATTTCAATCGTTGCTCATCAGCATTTCCTTCCCGGAATAAACGGAAACCTTGTTTGCGATCATCAGCGTCATCGCCTACTACCAGTATACCAGCCCGATCAGGACTTGCATCAACTTTATACCAGAACGCCGCACTAAACTCATTTGTAAGCAGACCCTCTGCCGGGAAAGTTAAATAAGAATCTGTTGCCCCTTTATAAGCATCCAGGCCTGCTAAGCTCTCACCTGCAAATCCCGGAGTTCCAACTACAGTCGCATTTTTAAAGCTAATCATTTCCATAAAATCCCCATCAAATGGCATATAGAAAGTTTCACCCTCGAACATGGCCACATAAGGAGGAGCTTTTGAAAAATTAACTGTTACTGTTGTACTTTTCCCTTCAAGATCAGTCGCAGTTACAGTTAATGTATGGTCTCCGTTAGTAACATTATCGTATGTAAACTCCTCAAGTGAACGACGATAGTCTTTAAAATTAGTAAACGATGCAATCTCTGCCCCGTCAAGTAATACAGTGATAGAACCAATTTCAATATCATCGGTAACTTCCAGTTTAATATCAACAGATGCTACAAGTTCCGGAACCTGAATTTGTGTTCCTTCCAGAGGAAAGTTGATCGTTACAACGGGAGCTGATTGATCTGACCCCGGTTCAATCGGTGTAATTGAATCTATACCTTCGTTACACGAAACTACAAAAACGATGGCAAGCATTCCAACTATTATATTTTTGAATTTTTTCATTTTCTTCAATTTTAGATGATAAACTATTCTTAGTTATCGCTTTGTAAAGCTGGCAACAAATCAACCTGGTTCTGTGGATAAGGCAAGAAAGTCAAATCAGCACTGAATGATCTGCCTTCGTAACTAAGGTCACTGTTTCTTTCAAGTCTAACCATATCGTAATAGCGGGTTCCCCACTCCATTGCTAATTCAGCGAATTTTTCATCCATTACTTGTTCGTTGGTTACCCCAGAAAGAGCTGGCAAACCTGCTCTGGATCTTACTGCATTAACTGCGTCATCAGCAGACATAGCTGAACCTGATGCACCTTGTGTCAGAGCTTCAGCATGCATTAACAAAATTTCGGCATAACGGATACACGTGAAGTTTTTGTTATTCCCATAGCCTGTACGTCCTGAAGTGAGTTGATCTGATGGTAAATAATGCTTACCACTCGCAAACATTGCTCTTGCATAGTCATTGATACGATCCCCTGAACGGGTAGTGTTTGAAACAAAAGCAGGTAAATTTGCATAATTCGGATCTTTTTGAATTTCTGCAATTCCTCTATCCGTAAACAAAACACTTGTTTCGAGACGAATGGTTTCTCCACGGTCAAGCATGAACTTAATCCATTTTAAACTTGGTTCATAAAATCCCCATCCACTGCTTGCCCCTTCAACTTTTGGTGTCCAACCCTGAGGACCATAAAATGCAAACAGGTGGCTTTTGATATCCCCTGCTCCTTGCCCAAAATCAGAGTATTGAAGTTCAAGGATATTCTCATTGTTCAACTTGCCTTTAATTTTAAATAATTCATAGAAATCCGGTTCTAAACTGAATTTGTTTGAACTAATAATTTGTGAAGTTGCATCAGCCACTCCCTGGTAATTTTTCTTCTCCAGATTTGCCAAAGCTTTCAACGCAAGTGCAGTATATTTAGTAGCCCCCCCGGTTACATCAGTTCTTTGATTTGGATGGCTGTCAACCAATGAAGGAATAGCTTCATCCATTAAATCAGAAATAAACTGCATGACCTCATCCTTGGTTGACAATTCAACAATCAACAGATCAGATGGATCAGAACTGGCAGGAATTAAAATTTCACCCCAAACACGGGCTAATTGGAATAAATACCAGGCTCTCAATACTTTAGTTTCTGCAATATACTGATCAGCTAAAGAAGCGTTTGCTCCATTTTCTTTATATAACTCTATTTGGTCTTGCGACGAATACGCGTGGTACATATCCCTATAGTAATTTTGCCATAAAGAGTTGTACATCCAATAATCCTTGTTATAATTAAATTTATCAGTTTCTGCATAGTCCTGCTGATCACCCAAACCACCATGGTTTACATCATCTCCACGTACCGAAAGCAATGGAAATTCTTCCCATCCACGGGAATAAAATTCGGAATAGGCACCAATTAGAGGTAAGATCATATCTTCGGATTTTGTATAATCCGTTTCTTCTGTGAACGATTTATTTTCAGCTGGCTCATCCAAAATGTCTTCACAGGCTGGTGCAGCCAAAAGTATTGCTGTAAATAATGTGAGCTTTATTGTATATTTTAATAGTTTCATAATCATACTTGTTTAAGAATTAAAATTTAACATTCAGCCCAATTGTATATACTGCAGGAACCGGGTAGGTTTGCATATCAATACCATTAGCAACTTCAGGATTAAAGCCGTTGTAGTTGAATACGGTTAATGGGCGCTCTGCTGTTAATGAAATTCTTGATTCAGGAATTTGTGTACCGAACCATTTCTTTCCACGGATATTATAGGCCAGTTGAACATTTTGAATTCTAAAGAAAGAACCATCTTCTACAAAATAGTCACTCATTTTTTGATTCCATCCTTTACGTAATCCTTTTGAAGAAGGGTATTTATTGGAAGTACCTTCACCATGCCAGCGATTTTTAGCAAGATCTGCATCCAGGTTTCCATCGTTAGTCCAGATTAGCTGACCACGCTTACGGTTTAAGATTTTATTTCCTGATTGTCCCATCAGGCTTGTTGAAAATTCAACGTTTTTATAGTTAATTCCAAGGTTAAAACCATACATGAAAGTTGGGAAATAAGAACCTAACACAACACGGTCATCATCATCTACTTTCCCGTCATTGTTCTGGTCTTTATAAATAAAATCCCCAGGTTCCAGATTATTCGCAACAGCAATTGGGTCAGCCTGAATTTCAGCTTCAGTTTGATAAACACCAAGTACCTCGCGTCCAAAAAAAGCCAGTAATGGTTCTCCAACAATTGAACGCTGACGGAATTCAGCTGTTCCTCCATCAATATGTGGTTGGCCGAACAAGTCCAGAACTTCATTCTTTAACGTTGAAATGTTTGCTGAAACATTATAGCTTAAGTCTTTTGAGATTTGATTGCTCCAGTTCAATGTAAGTTCAAAACCGGAGTTTCTGATTTCTCCAACATTCTTCAAAACGCTTCCCCCAACAGATGGAATAATTACATTGATTGCAGCATTTTTAGTATCCCTGATAAAATAATCAGCATCCACAACAAGCCTGCTATCTAACAAATGAGCAGTAAGGCCTGCATTTATTTCTTCGGTTACCTCCCACTTCAAAGAAGAAAATGTATTTGAAGTTGTATTTCCGGAAAGCAATACATCATCGAAAGCACCTGTTACAACTGAAGTCGTTGAAGCGCCATCGCTTGCCTGAATTTTATCGTTACCTAATTCCCCCCAGCTGCCACGCAATTTCAGGAAGTCAACCACTCCATTATTCTCCATAAAGCTTTCTTCAGAAATAACCCAGCCAACACCAACTGTTGGGAAGTATCCCCATTTTTGTTGATATTTAGAGCTGCCATCAGCCCTCATTGTACCATACAATAAGTATTTGTCCTGATAGTTATACGAAACCCTTCCGAAATAAGACATTCCATATTGACGAAGTCCATCATCAGTTACTACACGTCTATTATTTTCTTCAACTACAATTTCATCAGACTGTGCCAAATACCATGCATTGTCTTGATCAATTGGAAAATTTAATCCTTTTGCTGTAAGCATATCCCAGGCTTCATCCCTATAAGATGAACCTACCATAGCAACCAATTTATGATCTCCAAAAGTATCATTATATGTTAACACATTATCCCAGGTTTGATTGGAGTATGTTTCTGATCTTTTTACTAATGAGGCATTATCTCTTTTAAAATTATTACTAATAAAATATGGTAAGTTTACATTACGCTGATCAATTGATGTAAAGCTATGGTTATAGGTAGTTTTAAAAGTTAGTTTTTTAGGAAGTATTTCAACTTGAGCGTAGAAGTTCGCCAAAACCTTTCTAATCTTTTGACGATTTTCATTAAACTCTAAAGTCGGAAATGGGTTCTGTCCTCCACGGTAACCAATGTCCTGTGCACTGGCAAAGTTGATTGGTGTTGCAACCAGGTTCTCTTCATCATAAATCGGAAGAATGGGAACTGCAAAATAGGCTTGGTTCCATGCCCCCAACTCAGGAAGGTATTTAGTAGCATTACTGAAAATCATGTTACCTCCAATTGTGAGCCAGTCATTAGCATTGTAATCAATTTTAGATCGAAGGTTAAAACGTTCGTATTCATTTTTCATATCCAGAATACCTTCCTGGGCAAAGTAACTTGATCCGATAGAATAAGTTGCTTTATCGCTACCTCCCGATACACTTAAACTGTGATTTTGAATTGGGGCAACACGCATTATCTCATCATACCAATCCGTATTTACATCAGGTACATTTGGATTTATCCGGCTTCTCCCATAGCGTTGCATCGCATTTAAAATGAAGCTGGCATCAGCCGCTGAACCAGATTCAAGGGCCATGTTTGTGAATTGCTCGGCATTAGCCATTTTTAACACATTCTGTGCAACCTGATAACCATAGTAGCCATTGTATACGATTTCAGCAGTTTGGTTATGTGCCCCTGATTTTGTTTCAATAAGAACAACGCCATTTGCTGCACGTACGCCATAAATTGCAGCAGCAGAAGCATCTTTCAATACTGAAACGGAAGCAATATCCGCGGTATTCAGAAAATCTATATTGTCAAAAAATACCCCATCAACTACATACAGCGGATCCTCATTTCCCCTTCCCGGATATGAACCTATACCTCGTACACGTATGGTTGGGGATTCACCCGGCGAACCGGCACTTACAACCTGTAGACCAGCTACTTTACCTTGCAATGCCTGCATCGCCTGACCGGTAGGGGTTTTTATAAGGTCTTCAGATTTTACTGTAGAAATGGACGAGGTAAGGTCTTTTACTTTTAAAGTACCGTAACCTACAACAACCACTTCATCAACCAGTTCAGTTGACTCATCTAATGATACATTGATCGTATTCATATTATTAATTGCAACCTCCCGGGTTGTCAATCCAACAAAGCTGAAAACAAGCACATCAGCACCTGTTGCTTCAACTGAGTAGTTACCATCAAAATCAGTGATTGTTCCAATTGTTGTGCCTTTTACAATGACACTAACACCGGGAATCGGTTCACCATTTGCAGATTCAGTTACATTTCCTGTAACAACATTTTTTTGTTGTGCTAAAACAGTTGTAACTGATAAGAACAAATAAAAAAGAAACGTTAATTTTTTCATAGTCTATTGTTTTGAATCAGTTTGGTTTCAAAATTAGAGTGGCTAAAAACTTTTTTTTGAAAATTCAATACACTTCTAATTCTCTATGCCTGATGAATATGATTTTACACCTCATCATTACCTCATCATTGAAATTTTCATAAGATTCAAAATACTGATATACAAAAACATAAAAAGCACAGTTTTGTCATATTTAAGTAATAGTCAATTATATGATTTATAACATGCTGAGTAAAAAACACGAACAAAGCCTTTATTTTTATTTTTTTTACGAAAAAAAACCATTTCGTTGGCTTAAGATTTTGCTAACTGAGACAAACTCACATAGATACTCTGACCGCGTTCAGAGAACGTGGGTTTCAATTTGAAACTAAACCGTTAAAAAGAGGATCAAATGGAATTTCCGGTGGATTTTTATTTTATGCTTAAACTTATTCAAAACAGTAAAAAAGAAACAAAGTGATAAAGATGAAAAAAGTACCAACGTGCATGAGTACATATATCCTATAGAAGGAAAGTGATAAGGAATTCAAAAGAATCAGGAATCAGGAACCAAGAGCCAGGTAAGATATTTATTTCGGGTTACGGGTTAAGTCAGAGGCTACTGCTCCCTCATCCTCCCATTCCTCTATTCTTACAGTTAAACCTTTCAACCTGAAAATCCGGGAACAAGGATCAGTTAAGGAAGTGTGAATACATCCACCTACTTTTTCAATTGATCCTGCTTAATCCACAAAAATATCAACTGATCCTAAAAAGATCATCAGATAAGCCACCGAAAAAATCCATTTTATATCAAACGGGGCTATACCATAATCTTCTGTAATGTTAGTATTTATTAAACATACAAAATAAAAGGCGACCTAAACTTGACAAAATATTTAGTTCACCTTATAGTTTACATGTATCATAACGCACTTGTTATGAATGATTTAAAACATTTTTCTGAGAAAAAGCAAGAAGATTAAACGGTACAATAAACATTTAACTGCAACACTTTTCTAACCAGTTTTATCAATAAGTCTTCCGCTCACATATTTGTGCAAAATACTGGAGACCAGGGTCTGATAGGGTATTCCTTCATGAACAGCCTTTCTTTTTATCTCCCTCAAATCCCTACCCGAAATCCGAATATTAATGCGTTGGTCTTTCTTCAGGGATTCTTTTGCGATTTGCTGGAATTTCTTCAACTCCGCATCCTGGTTTGGGATTTTCTCCCACTCACCTTTCCCGAATGATTCCAGTAACCCTTTTTCTTCTTTATCGAGGTTATTTTTCATCTTTTTTTCCTCCTAAATATTTTTTTGTTGCCTTTCTACTGGGAATGATGGTTTTTAAAAATATTTCATTTTCATTAGTTACAAACGGAACCAAATAGATATAACCTTCAAAATTGATAGCGAACATGAATTGGTTAATATATTGGGCATTGGGGTTTCTGATAACTTCTATCAAATTCCCTTCACTAATCAGAAATACAATATCTTCAAAACCGATGTTCCGGTTCTCTTTTAACCATTTGTTTTTTTCCTCATTCCAGTTGAAAATGTTCATGCTACAAATATAGTACACTGTGTGCTTTATGTCAACAAATCAATAAAGAATTCTCATTTGTTATGAAGGATCATTTTAAGCTATCTCAACTTCCCATATGCAGTTCCCCGGGGTAGCTAATAAATGCCTTATTTCCCGTTTTTCAAAGATAGACGATGTTTTCAATAACTACTTTGAATTTTTTGTGATGGAAAAGGATAACCATTAATTTTATAAAACTCAATTAACTCACATTTCGAAGGAAGATTTACGTTCATCCACACAAAACTAACCGATTAACAAGAATGTAAAAAACTTCAAACTATCATATTTATGTAAAGTTAACTATATGACTTATAACATACAGCGTTAAAAAAAAGCATAAAGCCCTCAATTTTATTTTATTTGAAAAGAAAATCCATTTATTTTGACCAGGCTTTAACCTAAAACACCATACCGGCTCAATGAATCGCTCACTAACGACATATTATCTCTTAGTATTCCTTTCTTCCATTTTTATTGGCTTAAATAGTTTGGGGTTTGAACCCCAATCCAACATTAAGCAGTATGAAAAACTGGATTATGGTGCAGCAAGCCAAAACTGGAGTATAAGTACCACAAAGGATGGTTTTATTTACTTTGCCAATCACCAGGGGCTTTTGCAGTTTGATGGAGTTAGCTGGAAATTACACAGCCTGCCCAATAATACGACTTTACGTGATGTTAATGTTGCCTCAGATTCCATCATTTATACAGGTGGATATTTGGAACTGGGATACTGGAAACCGGATCAATTTGGAACACTTCAATATTATTCGCTATCAGAAAAAGCAAAACAATTTTTCACAAAAAATGAAGAATTCTGGAATATTGAAGTTGATGACAGTACTGTCTATTTTCAGTCGTATGGTTCAATCCTTGCCTTCCGGAATGATTCAATTTATAAAGTTAGTTTCCCCGGATTTACCAGCCTGATGAGTAAGGTAAGGGATCAAATTCTATTTTCTATCAAAGACAGGGGCATCTATCAAATTGAAGATAATGTTGCTAAACCATATATAACCGATCCGTTTTTTGAGGATAAAACGATTCGTTTCCTACTGCCTTTTGAAGAAGACAAAATCCTGATAGGAACTTCATCATATGGTATATTTGTTCTCGATCAAAAAAAAATTACTTCCTGGAACCCAGGTTGGACCCAATACTTCATTGATCACGATGTAAACCGTGGACATGTAACTAAAAACGGGAATGTTGTAATTGGTTCTATCATTGATGGTATTGTCATTTTTGACAATAATGGGAACCTCATTTCAAAGGTAAATACATCTGTTGGGCTTCCGAACAATACTGTACTCGGGATTAATAGTGACCCGTGGGGAAACATTTGGATTGCACTTGATCGTGGAATTGGTTTTATCGCCAACAACGGGAAGAAAAGCTACAAAATAGAAAGTATCCCTGATATCGGGGCAGTTTATGCAGCTGCTATTCATAAAGGTTATTTCTATTTGGGAACCAATCAAGGCTTATTTGCAAAACAAATTTCCAGTTCTGATACCAGGTTCGAACTTATTCCAAACACACAAGCCCAGGTCTGGGACTTAAAAATTATAGATGATCATCTTTTTGCGGGTCATAACGAAGGTACTTTTATTGTTGAAGGAATGAATGCAAACCGCATATCTCATCACTCCGGAGGGTTTGCAATCCTTAAAGACAAAAAGAACCCGGACAAGCTGATGCAGTCAACTTACTCAAGTCTTGTTACCTATAAAAAAGTTGGCGAAGAATATGAACTGAATAAAAACATTCAGGGGTTTTATGACCTTATTCGTTACATTGAAGTTGACCACATGGGAAACCTTTGGGCAAGCCACATGCACCGGGGCATTTTCAAACTTTACCTTGATGACAGCAGGGAAAATATAATACATGAAAAGTATTATGGAGCCAATGTTTTTGGGAAAGACCATTCAGTTCATGTTTTCGAAGTTGAGGACAGGATCGTTTTCACAACCAATCAGCAACTATACACATTTGATGATTTAAATGATACCATTGTTCCTTTTACCTCTTTAAACAAACATCTTGATAAATATGCCAGCTCAAGCAGGATAGTAAAAGCTCCGAACCATCACTATTGGTTTTTAAACAGCAAACACATCGGACTTTTTAAGATTTCACAGGACTCTGTTAAATTAATACATGAATACCCGACCCAGCTTTTTAATACAAATCCTTTAGTTGATGGTTTTGAAAATATAATGCCACTAACTGAAACAAAAGCGATCCTGTGCCTCCAGAATGGAATTGCACATCTTGATGCATCAGTATCAGACACAGCACTTCTTATTAATCAGTTTACACCCCAACTTCGCGTCCTGGAACTAAATAATAACAGAGGGAACATTCAAAAGCTCTCCACAAAAAGTAAGGAAATTAAAGTCAAACACAACTACCACAACTTAAGCCTTAAGTTTGCCTTCCCACAGTATACGGCACAAGCAATTAACTATCAATACCATCTTGAAGGTCTATATCTTAATTGGTCTGAAAAAATACCTGAACCCGATTTTCGCTTTGATCGTCTTCCTGAAGGCAGCTATAAATTATTGGTTAAAGCAGTTGATTTGTGGGATAATGAAAGTCAGGTATACGAACTTCTAATTGAAATATTACCGCCCTGGTATGCTTCCATAGTTGCCAGAATATTATATGTGATTCTTCTTATTTTAGTACTAATCGGCGTAAGAAGCCGGGTTATAAAACAAACCAAAAAGAAAATTCAGGTTCAGCACGAAAAGAAAGAAAAAGAGCTAATCAAATTAAGAAACGAGAAGTTGAGAAACGAAGTGTCCCATAAAAGTAAAGAATTGGCAAACTCAACCATGTCAATTATTAAAAAGAATGAGTTTCTTCTTGATCTAAAAAAAATCCTGGTCAAGCAAAAAGAAGAATTAGGTTCCAGGTATCCTGACAAATATTTCAATCATCTTTCAAATAAAATCGAAGAAAATATTACCAGCCATGACGATTGGCAATTATTCGAAACCAATTTTGAACGGGCTCACGAACAATTCTTATACAAAATAAAAGAACAGTATCCGGATTTAACTTCAAAAGACCTGCGCCTTTGCGCTTATTTAAGAATGAACCTTTCTTCAAAAGAAATTGCTCCTCTACTTGGAATTTCAGTACGTGGAGTTGAAAACCACCGCTATCGCTTGCGCAAAAAAATGCATCTGGAACATGATGAAAAGTTGATTGACCTGATTCTAACGCTATAAACTATAGTATCTTTCGCTAAAACTGTTTTCAAATTTATTTTAAGATTATCATAGCTTGATAGTATGTAAGCTTATCAATGTGAAATACTATAAAAGGCTAAATAGATGTGGTTATTGTAACTGTAAAAGACAAGAAGAATGGAAAAATGATTGTGCAGAATAGAATAATAGCCATGAGGAATGATATAATAATCGTGAAGAATGATATAATAGTCGTGAAGAATTCCATAATAGCAATGCAGAATAGAAAAATAACTAAGCAGAATGATTCTGCATAGGTATTTCACTACAAACATGTCTGTAAAACTCTACCTTCTCAAAGAAATATTACTTAGCTCAGCTTCTGTATTAAACTAACTTGTCATTTCACCTCACTTTAAATTCATTTCAGTATTGAATTTTATCAGCCCGGTAAACTTCTTAATAATTACAGGCTTATCCGGATATACTTTTACCATCGAAATTTAGAAAATTCATTTAAGCCAGAATAGATGTTCATGAAAAAACAAAACAGAAAAATGAAAACAATTCAGAAAATTTTGATGGTTCTTACAATCACTTGTACATCACTGTTTTTAATGACCTCGTGCAATACTGAATGCGGAGAAAAAGAACAGTCCACGAGGTTTGTAAAAGTTGAAAAGGTTTCAACCAACAACGCTGTAACTGACCTAACTTTTAATGGGAACATCAAAGAAAAAAGCACAACACAAGTATCTTTCAGGGTAGGTGGGCCACTTACCAAACTTGATGTAAACATTGGCAGTTACGTGAAAAAGGGACAAACCATTTCAGTCATTGACCAACGTGATTACCGGTTGCAGGTTCAAACTGCAAAAGCCCAATATATGCAAGCCAAAGGGGAATACGAAAGATACAATGAGCTATATAAAAAGAAAAAACTCCCGGAAAATACACTTGAAAAACTGGAAGCTGGATACTTAATGGCTAAAGCGGCCCATGAAAATGCAGGGAATGCTTTAAAAGACACCGAATTAAAAGCTCCGGTTTCAGGATATATTTTTGAAAAATTTACAGAAAACTACCAAACAGTTGGCCCAGGCCAACCCATTGTTTCTATAGTGGACATGAGTAAACAAGAAGTTGTTATCCATGTACCTGCCTCAAAGCTAAGCGAGATTAATGAAGACAGAAAAGTTTATTGCTCAGTTCAAAATGCCGGGGTTACTAACATTCCGGCAGAACTGACCAATGTTGCAAAAAAAGCAGGTGCTGACAACTTGTATGAAGTACGTTTTCAACTTAACCTTGACCCTAAAACCAATATTAAACCGGGGATGTCTGCTGAAGTTTTAATTGATGGATATGTTAATACGCCAGAATCAATATCTGTTCCTGTTGGTGCTGTATTTCATTCAAACAGGAAAAATTACGTTTGGGTCTACAATGCTCAAACTTCAGTAGTAAAAAAGAGAGAAGTTGCCGTTAAGAATTTAAACAACAACGGACGGGTAAGCATTCGAAAAGGCATAAATGCAGGAGAACAAATTGTTACAGCAGGAATCCATTCCTTAGTTGAAAACCAGCAGGTAAAACCAATTCAGGAAAGATCAAAAACCAATATAGGAGGATTATTATAATGCTGGATAAGTTACTGAACCAAAAGGCAATGATAACCACAATCCTCATTGCCGTTCTTTTCGGGGGAATATTTGCCTATATGAAAATGGGTAAACTGGAAGATGCCGAAATTCCTATTAAGTCAGCCGTCGTTCTTACTCCATATCCCGGTGCAACATCTCATGAAGTTGAACTGGAGGTAACCGATGTTTTGGAAAAAGCAATCCAAAAACTGGAAAATATTGAAGACATTGAATCTATTTCAATGCCTGGCCTATCCTATATCACTGTTAATATTGCCCCGGCAGTAAAGACACCACAATTACCTCAACTTTGGGATCATTTGCGACGAAAAGTAAATGATGCAAAACCAGGTCTTCCAGGCGGAACGATGGAGCCTATTGTTAATGACGACTTTGCAGATGTTTATGGGATGTTTTATGCTGTAATATCGGATGGCTATTCAATCAAAGAATTGGATGATTACGTTGAGTTTATAAAAAGGGAATTATTAGATGTTGAAGGTGTAAAAAGGGCACAAATATATGGAAAACAAACAGAAACAATTGATATACTTTTCTCGAATGAAAAGCTTGCCAGTTTAAGCATCAATCCTTTAATGATAGCTTCTGCACTTCAAAACCAGGGAGCTATTGTTAATGCCGGAACCATTTCGTCAGGAGATGAATCCATTCGTGTTGGGGTCGGTAATAAAATCAGCACAAAAGAAGAAATAGAGGATTTACTTATCCAGGTACCGGAAGGTGGTAACTTTCGGTTAGGGGATATCGCAACAATAGAACGTTCAATTCTTGATCCCAAAAGGGAAAGCCTTACCTATAACGGACAAATGGGAATGTCCCTTGCTCTTTCAAACGAAGCAGGTGCAAATGTTGTTGAACTGGGGGAACGGGTAAAAGCAAAAATTGATGACCTGAAAAAAGAACTACCAATAGGCATTGAAATACGTGATATATATTCACAACCCGATCGAGTAGAAGTTGCTGTAAACGACTTTATGCTTAACCTGGTTATGTCTGTCGGTATTGTGATTGTGGTTCTGCTTTTTGCTATGGGATTACGCTCAGGCTTGCTTATTGCCAGTGGTTTGGTATTTACCATTTTTGCTACTCTTTTAGTGATGTTGGGTATTCAAATGCCACTTCACAGGGTAACTTTAGGTGCTATCATTCTTGCAATGGGCATGTTGGTTGATAATTCCATTGTTGTTGCAGATGGAATTTTAATTGATCTAAAACATGGGATAGATCGAAGTAGAGCCTTTGTTGCAACAGCAAAACGAACGGCTTTGCCACTACTCGGGGCAACACTGGTTGCAATTCTGGCCTTTTTACCATTAAGAATGGCTCCTAATGCTGCTGGTGAATTTATGAGCTCATTGTTTACCGTACTTTTTATATCTCTAATGCTTAGCTGGTTGTTTGCCATGATCCAAACGCCATTTATGGCCAAGCATTTTTACAGGAAAGAACGCCCGGAAGGAGAAAACCCTGATCCTTTTTCAAAAGGGATTTACCCATCCTATAAAAAACTTGTTGCATGGGTATTGTCCCATAAAACTGTATTCTTGATTGTAAGCTTCGTCATTCTTATCCTGGCTTTCTCCGGTTTTAAGCATGTACGCATGGAGTTTATGCCTAAAATGGATTACAATCAGTTCTTTGTTGAATACCATATGCCACAGGGAAGCGATATAAATGCAGTTGAAGAAGATATTAGTGAAATCCGTGATTATGTAAGGAAAATTGAAGGAGTAAAGTTTGTTGTTACAGCCATTGGCCGACCTCCTGCCCGATATAGCTTAATGCGCCCAATGGCAACCGGTGGGAACAACTATGGGGAATTAATTATTGAAACAGAAAATCCAGATCAGGTTGCAAGTGTAATTGAAAAGATACAAAAATTCACAGAACAGAATTATCCTCAGTCAATTGTCAGAAACAGAACATTCGGAGCTGCTTTCAATGATTATGAAATAGAAGTTGAATTTTCGGGACCGGACCCAAAGGTTTTAAAGGAACTTACCGGTAAAGCGAAAACAATCATGTATGCAAATCCAAATGCAATAAGTATTACAGACAACTGGCAAAATCAAACAAAAGTCTTGAAGCCTATCTATTCTGTGGAACAATCCCAGAAACTTGGTTTATCCCGTTCAGATATGGCCAATTCAATTTTGGTTGCAACAGATGGTATGCCTATTGGTTCCATATACGAAGCGACCAATATGCTTCCTGTTGTACTTAAAATGAAAGAACCTATCGATCAGGATATTTCCAGGCTTTCAGCATTACCGGTATGGGGAAGATATAGTCAGACCAGCATTCCTCTGGGTCAACTGACTGAAGAGATAAAGTTGGATTGGGAATACAAAAAAGTATGCCGCTATAATGGTAAAAGAGCAATGAAAGCCCAATGTGATGTTGTCCCGGGAATATTGCCTACCGAGCTACAAGCAATGATTAAAGATGAAATTGATGCAATTCCTCTTCCCGATGGATATTCAAGGCGTTGGGACGGAACTGTTGGTTCTTCTTCAGAAGCCCAAAGTGCATTGTTCCTTTATCTCCCTTTGGCTGTTGGCTTAATGCTCATCATCATTATCGGGCTTTTCAATAACCTGAAGCAACCTGCGATTATTTTTCTTATTGTACCATTCGCGTTTGTTGGGGTAATTATAGGTTTTTTAACCACCGGGCAAACATTTACATTCATTGGAATTATTGGAGCTCTTGGATTGATTGGAATGATGATTAAAAACTCGGTGGTACTACTCGATGAGATCAACATCGGTATCCGTGAAGGAAAAACACCCTATCAATCGACCATTGACGCATCGGTTTCGAGGATGCGCCCGGTTATGATGGCTTCCCTTACAACCATCCTTGGGATGCTGCCACTCATTTGGGACGTGATGTTTAACTCATTGGCTATCACCATCATGTTTGGTTTGTTGGTTGGTTCACTGATTACCTTGTTGGTTGTACCTGTTCTTTATGCATCTTTTTATAAGGTTAATACAAAAGCATATAAAGAAGATTCAAAAAACCTGAAATAAAAATGAAGTTAAAACTCAGAAAATATATACTTCCTGTTTTAGCTGTTGGAATGACAGTATTTAGCTCAGTGGCACAAGATGTGCTAACGATTGGAGAGTGCAGGGAAAAAGCAATTGAATACAACAAAAGCCTAAAAATTGCCAGGTACCAGGAAGAAAAAGCAATTGCCAATCAGAAAACCGCGCGTACTGCATATTTGCCAAAAGTTGATGCACAAGGTAGTGCAATGTATGTACCTGGCATCGATGAAATTTCGATGCCGGGATCCTTCCTCCAAACGGCTGAGAGTGCTGAAGCTGCACAAGCAGGTAACTTCTCAGGAGAAAGCAATGTATGGAACCCGGGACTCGAATTAGACCTGGGCGACATCACCTATTTATCAGGTCAGTTAAGCATTGAACTTCCCATCTATGCGGGTGGAAAAATCAGATACTCCAATAAAATGGCTGATCTTGGAGTGAATATCTCTAAGCAATCATATAAATTAAAATATTCCGAAGTAATTGAACAGACTGACCAGGCCTACTGGAATGTTGTTGCAATGAAAGAAAATGTAAAACTGGCCAGCGACTATGTAAAAATGCTTTCGGAACTGCAGGAACAAATGACTGACATGTATGATCTGGGCTTGGTTCCTGCCAGTGAAAAGCTAAAAGTCTCCGTTCAAAAAAATGAAGCAGAACTTGGATTAATCAGGGCAAAAAACGGTTTACGTTTAACCAAAATGGCTTTGAACCAGATTATGGGTTTTGAATTAACCCGGGAAATAGAAGTTACAAACTCTTTAAATCACAATGCGAATCTACCTGACTTTGAAGGCGGTGTTTCTTCAGCTTTAAAAAACAGACCGGAATTAAACATGCTGGCTGGCAAACTGAATCTTTCGGAGTATGATAAAAAAATAATCATGTCAGATTACATGCCACAGGTTGGAGTTGGCATAAATCATACCTACAGTAAGATCAACCAACTGGTTGATGAAGGGCAATGGAATACAATAGCTGCAGCACAAGTTTCAATTCCTGTTTTTCACTGGAAAGAAAGCAAACACAAGAAGAAAGCTGCAGAAATGGAAATTCAACAAGCAGAAATGGAATTGAGCAATACTCGTGATTTGGTTGCTCTTGAGGTTAACCAGGTTATGATCCAGGTAGAAGAAGCGTGGGAATCAATTCAAATTGCAAAGAAAAGTATTGATGAAGCTAACGAAAACCTGGAAGAAACAAAACTAAGCTTTGAGCTTGGATTAAATACAACAACAGAGGTTTTAAATGCACAGGCAGAATGGCAAAAAGCACAAACAAACCTTATTGCAGCATTAACAAAATTTGAACAATTAAAAACAAGTTGGACGAAAGTAACGGGAGAATTAGGGTATAATTAAAGTAGCTGATGCCGGGTTTTCTTTTTGCTTCATGCTTGAGTCTATTCTTAAAACCAACCCGGCACAGCTTTTTAATCCTGATTTAGTACATTTATGGGATTAAGTGTTTGATGTGATGAGAAAGAAACTGAAGAAATACAAACCAGGTACTTTATATTTTGTAAGTAAACTACCTACTTACGAGCCTTGGTCTGTTTTGATCCGTGTCTTAATAATAAGTGTTATAGGCGTACTTACCATTCGTTTTTTAGCCAGTGTTACCGATGTTCCTGTAAGTGAATTTTTATTTAAAGATTATTTACATATCATCATTTCATTTAATGTTTTAAGTGAATCTATCATTATTGCAGATATGGTTCTTGAAAAATATCTTCCTATTCCTGAAAAATTAAAATTAAGATTCGTAGTACAAACCATAATAGCAATCATTTTAACAACAGTTATCTATTATATTGCCATTGCAGTTTTAACAGGTACCCTTCATGAAGAAAAAGAATTCTCGGACAACCTGAGAAGGCTTTCGATGGGATTCGGCCTGGTTTTTACAATATTCCTGGTCACCAGTTTATTAATGACCAGAATGGTTGATAAATGGATGTTTGCACAAAAGGAAATTGAAGAATTGAAAAGGGAAAAATTAAAAAGGGACTACAACGCTTTACAAGATCAACTCAATCCTCATTACCTTTTTAACAACCTTAGTGTTTTAAAATCCTTAATCATGTACGATAATGAATCTGCTGTAAAATTCACTGAAAATTTTACTGATGTTTATCGGTATGTATTGCAAAGTCGGGATAAAATGACTGTTAAGTTAAAAGATGAACTCGTTTTTTTGGATGCATTTGTAGGTACTCATCAGGAAAGACTTGGTGAAGGTTTAATCGTGAAAGGTTCTGTCAAAAAAGATCTGTTATCAAAAGAAATTCCACCGCTAACGATTCAACTTTTAATCGAAAATGCGATCAAACACAATATTGCCAGTACTGAAAAACCATTAAAAATTGATGTTTTTTCTAAAGGAGATTATTTGGTAATTGAAAATAATATTCAGCTTAAAGAAACTTCATATTCAACTAAAACCGGCTTGAAAAATTTAGTGAAACGCTATGCCATATTAACCGACAACGAGGTTATAATTAAAGAAAAAGATGGTGTCTTTAAAGTAAAAGTTCCTTTATTATAAAACTGAGACGGATGAAAGTAGTAATTGTAGAAGACGAAATACACAATAGGAGAATGCTCGAAGGGATGGTCAGGAAGCTGCGACCAAAATGGGAAGTTGTTGCTGCCTTTGAAAGCGTTAAATCTACGGTTGAATGGCTTAATTCAAATAGCCACCCCGACTTAATTTTTATGGACATTCAGCTTACCGATGGGGTTTCTTTTTCAATTTTTGAACATGTTATTGTAAAAAGCCTCATTATTTTTACTACTGCTTATGATGAATATGCAATTCAGGCATTTAAAGTAAACAGCATTGATTACCTGTTAAAACCGATTAAAGAAGATGACCTGAGCTTCGCGATTTCAAAATTTGAAATGGCCTACAAATACATCAATGAAGAAAAAGAACAACCTAATTATAATGAAATACTGAATGCTATTAAAAAAGGTGAGAAAAAGTACAGACAACGTTTTTTAGTTTCAGGGGCAACTTCCCTTTCAAAAATATCAACCGATGATATTGCATTTATTTACAGCGAAAATAAACTAACCACAGCTGTTTGTTTTGATGGGAAAGAACACATCATAGATTACGCTTTAGATAAACTTGAAGAAGAGCTTGATCCGGATAAGTTTTACAGGGCGAACCGCCAATACATTTTAAATATTGATTCGGTTCATAAAATTGAAAGCTATTTTGGAGGAAAACTAATCGTTAAACTTATTGCCCCTTTCAAATCAACAATAACCGTAAGTCGCCTAAAAGCTGCCAGCTTTAAATACTGGATTGACCAATAATACCCTTAAAAACCTTCGGGGATGTAAAACAACTTATCGAAATGAAACTCAATTTATATGCTATTGAAGTATGAACAAAACCCATCAAAAACATTATAACTTTTACTCAAAGGCCCGCATACCTTTTTTCAATCTTGTTTTTGCATTGGTTTGGTGGAATTTCTTTATTCGTGTTTTTATATCCTTGAAATTTATGGGTTTAATGGACTATCCAATGGAAGCCGATATCCCAAAGTCCATTGCCTTCTTTAGGGAAAATATTACGACTGGTTCAATAATTGTTTCATTATTTGTAATAATGGACTGGTATCTTGAGAATTTCCTGATTAAACGATTGTCTAAAAATAGTTCAGTCGGATTTACAATTCTGCGAAAGTTTTTTGATAATATTCTGGCATTTGCAATAATGGGAACAATAATGGCAACCTATTATTATTCTTTTGAAAAAAACCTTGGATTTATTGAATCCCTGAAACAACTTGATAAATTTTTCTTTAACCCGGTAGGTTTGTATTTTTTTATTGTTGCCACATTAATTTCAACCTCGCTGATTTTTACTCAAACGGTACAACGAAATTTAGGCTGGTCGAACTTGCTTAGTTTGATTATTGGAAAATACCGTAAGCCGAAAGAAGAAGATCGAATTTTTCTTTTTGTTGATTTGGTTTCATCAACCGAAGTTGCTGAGAAGCTAGGGCATAAAAGATACAGTGAATTTTTGCAAGAATGCTTTCGGGTAATGAGTAATGCCATTTTATTAACACATGCCACTGTTTACCAATTTGTTGGTGATGAAGCTGTATTAACATGGAGATCAAACAAAAAGAGAAATTACTTAAAAGCAACTGGCTTTTTCTTTCAATTCAAGACCGATTTAGAAAAAAAACGTGAACACTTTGAAACTCAATATGGTTTTTTCCCAAAGTTTACTGCTTCAATAAATTCGGGAAATATTATGGTCGCTGAAGTTGGTGAGATAAAGAATGCGATTGCTTATCACGGCGATGTGCTTAATACCGCGGCCAGAATTCAAAAAAAATGTAAGCAATATAACGCTAACTTGTTGTCAACTGATTTTTTTGCCGAAAAGCTTCAGAAGTACAAAAATGGCTACACTATTGAATATCTGGATGAAGTTTCGGTGTATGGGAAAAAAGAACCTGTGAGAATTTATACTATTAGTTTGACTTAGTTTATGGTGAAAAAACACAAGACATAACGTATCCACTAAATTTTATTTTTTCTTAGGTTGTTTTGCAGGATTTACTATATTTGCACTCGCATTCACACACGGGTGTAGCTCAGTTGGCAGAGCACTGGTCTCCAAAACCAGGTGTCGGGAGTTCGAGTCTCTCCTCCCGTGCAAAACCTCGCTTAAGCGAGGTTTTTTGTTTACCATTCTTTTCTTAAATTCGGGCAAATTTGTTTACCTATGGAAATCGATCTTTTTATCCCCTGCTTTATTGATCAAATTTATCCTGACACAGCTTTTAATGTTGTAAAACTGCTGAAGAAAGCCGGTGTAACCGTAAATTATAATCCCGAACAAACCTGTTGTGGCCAACCGGCCTATAACAGTGGTTATTGGGATGAAACAAAAAGTTTAGCAAAAAAATTCATCAAAGATTTTCCGGGTGATCGTTTAATTGTAAGCCCTTCAGCTTCCTGCACCGGTTTCATCAAGAATTATTATTCTGAGCTATTCACAAAAAATGACTTGGAGTATGCAATACAGTTAAAGCTTAGGACAAGACTTTTCGAACTAACTGATTTTTTGGTAAACAAGATTAAATTCACTGATTTTGGAGCAAGTTTTCCGCATAAGGTATCTTATCATGATGCTTGTACCGCCTTAAGGGAATATGGGGTTAAGAAAGAGCCTCGCGAACTGCTTTCAAAAGTAAAAGGCCTGGAGTTAATTGAAATGGAAGAAACAGCTACTTGCTGTGGTTTTGGCGGTACTTTTTCAGCAAAGTTTAAGTCTATTTCTTCGGCAATGACCGAACAAAAAGTGGAACACGCATTAAACACTGGCGCAGAATATATCATCTCAACCGAATCTTCATGTATTTTAAATCTTGAAGGCTATATAAAAAAGAATAATATTCCAATCAAGCCTATACACATAGCGGATATTCTTGCTTCCGGCTGGGAATAAATTAATTTTCGATCAAAAGTTCATTAAATTTTTAGCTATTAAGAATTTTTAAGTGTTTTTTTGAAAACATTTTAAAGGATTTGTACGTAACTTTATTAGTAGATTTTTTCTATTGATCTGATAGGTTCATTATTGAACTGGACTTTTCGCATGTTCTGACTTTCAACAATATTTGAGAATAAATCAGAGCTATTTTTGATGGATATTATTTTAACCTTTATTGAAATTGCTGATGCAAGCAACAGTTTCAAAGAAAAAAGCACATACACCGACCCAAGTTCACAAATCAGGTTATTTCAGGCCCCGGAGCAGCAACCTTTATGTTCCAAGCATAAACCAAAAAGGCATTCATTGTGAAGGTGATCGGTTTGATTACGTGGTTCCCTGGGAAATCTCGAAAAAGAAACACAATAAGAAAAGAATTAGCTAAGTTTCTTTTATGATGTCCCATCAAAACCCAACCCACTTTGTGTAGAATTTTCATTACGAAATGAAGAACAGGAAATTTTTGCCCTTTTTCAAAAGGTTAGAAAACCTGCATTTGATGTAATTTATGATAGCGTCCTTTTTGTGCTATTAATTCATCGTGAGTACCTGTTTCAACAATCTTACCTTTGTGAAGTACGCATATCATATCCGCATTCTTAATGGTTGAAAGCCTGTGGGCAATAACCAGCGAGGTGCGGTTTTTCATTAGGTTTTCAAGTGCACCCTGCACCAGCTTTTCAGATTCAGTATCCAAAGCAGAAGTTGCTTCATCCAAAATTAAAATTGGTGGATTTTTCAAAATTGCGCGTGCAATTGAAATACGTTGCTTTTGTCCTCCGGAAAGTTTATCACCACGATCGCCAATATTGGTTTGATAAGCATTTTCAGTATTCACAATAAACTCGTGAGCATTAGCAATCTTAGCCGCAGCAATTACTTCTTCTTCAGTTGCACTGTCAACCCCAAAAGCGATGTTATTATAGAAAGTATCGTTAAACAAAATCGGTTCCTGATTTACATTCCCCATCAGGTTTCTAAGATCATGAAGCTTGATATTCCGGATATCTTTACCATCAATTAAAATCTCACCTTCAGAAACATCCCAGAATCGGGGTAACAAATCAACCATTGTTGTTTTGCCCGAACCGGATTGCCCCACAAGAGCAATTGTTTTGCCTTTGGCAACTTTTAACTGAATGTCTTTTAAAACTTTTTCTTTCTCGTACTTAAAAGTAACATTTCGGTATTCAATTTCTTTATTAAATGAATCAACATTCCCTGCATTCGGTTTATCTTTTATTTCATTGTCTGAAAATAGAATTTTATCAATGCGATTCATGGATGCCATTCCCTTTTCAATACTGTACAACGCAGTTGAAAAAGCCTTTGCAGGGTTAATTATGCTGTAAAAGAAAACCAGATAGCCCATAAACTCTGCTGCAGTCAAAGAACCTTCTCCAGCTAGAATTAATCGTCCACCATACCAAAGAACAACAATGATAACTATAGTTCCTAAAAACTCACTGACCGGATGTGCCAGGTGCCTACGCCACATTAAACGATTCATAATAGAACGGTAATTGCTATTTTCCTTCTCAAAACGATTAATCGCTTTTTGCTCAGCATTAAATGCTTTAATCACCCTCAAGCCGGATAAATCTTCTTCAATAATTGATAGAATTTCACCTAGCTTATTTTGCCCCTTAACAGACACTCGCTTTAGACTTCGTCCAATACGACCAATAACTACCCCTGTGAACGGTAACATGATAAATACGAATAGAGTTAAAGACCAACTCATGTAAATCATTACCAATAAAGAAATGAGTATAATGACCGGATTCTTGAACATCATTTCCAACGAGTTCGCAATTGAGTTTTCAACCTCTTGAACATCATTGGTTGTTCTTGCCATAATATCACCTTTTTTTTCTTCAGAAAAGAAACCCAAAGGTAGTTTGATCATCTTATTATAAATCTCAGAACGAATATCCAGAACGATACCATTCCGAAGAGAAATCATAACATAGCTAGCTAAATAAGTAAAGCCAACTTTTAAGAAAACAGCAATAACTAAAAATACACCTATGAAAATCAACGCATTGTGCTTACCGTAGTCCTCAATAATTTGTGAAACATAAAAGTTAAAGAAATTTTTTAAGGAGTCAATTGTTAAAGCAAACTCAGGTTTAACAACAACTGCTTCCCCTGTTTCAAATAAAACCTCTAGGGCTGGAATTAACAAAGCAAATGAAAAGGCACCGAAAATAGCACCCAGCAGATTGAATATAAAATTCAATACAATCTTGCTTTTATACGGAGGAACAAATCGCCTTAATAGTTTTATGAATTCTCTCATTCGGAGTGTTTAAAATATCCCTGTATAATTTTGCGGGGTTATTTGTTTCAGCTCGTCTTTTAATTGTTCACTAATCTCCAACGTATCAATGAACTCATGTATTACTTCCTGTCCCATTTTTTTATTGGTGCGGGTTAGGTTTCTTAAAGCTTCGTATGGATTTGGATAAGACTCACGACGAAGAATTGTTTGAATAGCCTCTGCAACAACAGCCCAGTTTTTCTCCAAATCGGTATTAATCGCTTCTATGTTAATTAGCAATTTGCCAAGCCCCCTCATTGTTGAATTGATTGATATCAATGTATACCCCATAGGGACACCAATATTCCGGGTTACGGTTGAGTCAGTCAAATCACGTTGTAAACGCGATATTGGAAGTTTAGCTGACAGATGCTCAAAAGTTGCATTTGCCAGTCCAATATTACCTTCTGAGTTTTCAAAATCAATTGGGTTAACCTTATGCGGCATTGCTGATGAACCCACTTCACCCTTTTTAATTTTTTGCTTGAAGTAATCCATAGAAATGTAAGTCCACATATCACGATCCAAATCAAGAATCACATTATTGATACGTTTCAAAGCATCAAAAATAGCAGCATGATTATCGTAATGGGTAATCTGCGTCGTAAATTGTGAACGTTTCAACCCAAGGTATTCACCAAGGAATTTATTTCCAAAGTCAGCCCAGTTAATTTCAGGATAAGCAATATTGTGTGCATTAAAATTTCCGGTTGCACCTCCAAACTTGGCATCGCAAGCCGTAGCCTTCAATTGCTCCAACTGTACCTGAATACGTTCAATAAACACACGAATCTCTTTACCCAGATTCGTAGGTGAAGCAGCTTGTCCGTGAGTTTTAGCCAGCATGGGAATATCTTCCCATTCTGTTGCCAATTCATCGAGTTTCTTCAACAATTCATCAATAGCAGGATAATACTCATCTTCCAGTGCATCCTGAATAGACTTTGGCACTGCAGTATTATTAATATCCTGAGAAGTCAAACCAAAGTGAATAAATTCTTTGTAGGCTTCAAGCCCTAGTTTATCAAACTCTTCTTTAATAAAATATTCAACTGCTTTTACATCGTGGTTGGTTACCTTTTCAATATCCTTAACACGCTGTGCATCTTCAACTGAAAAATCCTCAACAATCCGACGAAGTTTGCCAAATAAGCTTTTGTCAAAATCAGCCAACTGAAGAACAGGCCACTCACAAAGTGCAATGAAATACTCAATTTCAACAAATACCCGATATTTAATCAAAGCATACTCCGAAAAGTACTTTCCGAGGTTTTCAACTTTGTTTCGGTAACGACCGTCAATCGGCGAAATAGCAGTTAATAAATTCAGTTCCATGGTTTTTATTTTTCGAGCCACAAAGTTAGCATTTTTTACGGGTGAAGAGTTTTTTTTAATGTATTGGCTAAGGTAATCTTCACCGGGATACCATCTTTGCTTTTAATTTACAGTTCATCAATTTTTCGAACTATCTGATTCACATGATCTATTCCATATAGGAGTGCAGATTCATCTATTAGCATCCAATTAAACAAGTCCTTAATTAATCGATATTTCTGTTTGGAATAAGTAGTATCTATCATTGCACTACCCAGCTTAAAACAAACTGGTTCATGATGAGCAATCCTATTCTATTCCTCATTTTATTTATTTTCTCCAATTCATTGAACACATATCTACTATTATATTGAATTGAAGGTGTACTTGATGGCTTCGCAGGAAATATTTTCAGTAAAGATTGTCCTCCTGCATAAAACTGGGGTTGTGAGAATAAATATCTCCAGAAACCCAAATCCATTTCTGCTATCAATTTAGAATGGGTGTAACCACTATTGAGCTTGCGTAATGCTTTTCGAATAATATTAGCAGTTTGATGACACTTTGAGTTGTTGAAGAAACCATTTTTGTCAACAGAGTTTTTCAACCATTCTTGCCCATGCATTAGTGTATAATGATTGTCTATGGAATTTCTTAGAGCAATTTCAAAACAGCTTATTATTGTAAATAGCTCTTGCGATAGCTTTAAGTTTAAGCGGTATAATGTCATCGCTTTTCTCGAATTGTTGGAACATGCAATTACATACCTGCTCATTCTTGGTTGAGACATTATCCGTTCAAATACGGCATATTTCATCTATTAAATCCTTGCAAAACACAAATATAAGCATTATATTTGTAGTATATTATTCCCAGTAGCCCCTGATTTTTATCAAGCTATTGGGTTTTTGCTTTTATACTTTATAACTTTTATTTCCTCAACCGTATTTTGAACCATTTCTCTTTTTCCCTTAGAAAGTTTTTCGTTCATGTTGATTAAAAAATAATATACGCTTGTTTTATTGAAAGTGTTTTAGATATTGCAATGTATGGTTCATGGAATCCTGAGCTTGGAATTTGTCAGGTAAAAAATGAAAAAACTACCTTAAGTTATTTCAATTCCGTTTTTTTCAATTTCTTTCAGGAAATTCCCGTCATCAAAATTCCGTTCAATTATTATTGGT
Source organism: Prolixibacteraceae bacterium (assembly GCA_028282195.1). Lineage (GTDB taxonomy): Bacteria > Bacteroidota > Bacteroidia > Bacteroidales > Prolixibacteraceae > Sunxiuqinia. The sequence goes on along the minus strand of JANQII010000321.1, from coordinate 15,650 downwards.
TCAATCCTGTCGTCAACTTGTCTCCTTAATTTCCAGAGTAACGGGTTGACAGCAAAAAAATCCCCTTCAATCTGATCTACAACAATAGCTACATCAATATCACTATCAGTACTGGAATTGTTTTTAGCGTATGAACCAAAAAGGAACATTTTATCCATATGGATATGTTTTTCCAACAACTTTCGGTATTTCTTTACCTTATTTATAACTTCATTTTTATCCATTCCAGCATCTTTATTGAATTATCAATTAATTCTGCACATTTCTCCCTGGTAAGGCTTTTCATAAGCCTTTCCTTGTGTGAAGGATAACGGGCTTCAATATTCAATGGCTCGATCTGATCAATAAAATCTTTCTGTGCTTCAGTAAAATCGTTATAGAATCCACCTTTTTTTGCAATATAAGACAAACTGTGAGAAAAAGGTGCAGTATCATTTTGTTTCTTTGTAAAGTACGCCTTAAATATTTTCTCAATGGTTTGATGGCACATAAACCCAACATACAGATACCTTTTGCTGTGCAGCAAGGCTTTTGCTGTTTCCATATCGTAATCGGACAGATCCACCCAATATTTTACTTTTCGATCCATGCAGCCTGTTTATTTCAAAGATAATGTAATTATTTACAATTCTGATGATGTTACGGGACCGCTACGCCGGTGCAAGCGTGGGCTTTGTTTTTCAGGCAAGGTTCTTCAGGTTTTTATTTTTGCCTACCCTTTTAATATGCGGTTAAAAAGCGCATCACTCAATTGAAAATTCATTAACTTTGAGAAAACCGCTATAAATTGATTTTAAATGAAACGAATCTTATACGTTACAGGTATTCTACTCTTTGCAATTGTTAATCATTCTTTTTCATTTCCTGTTGATTCGCTTAAACAGGAAAATGAAAAGAAACTGGTTTACAAGTTCAATATTAAAGAAAATATTGCGCCCGGTGTTTGGAGGCAAACAAAACAGGCCTTTGAACAAGCTGATAGTTTGGATGCAGATTTGATGTTGATTCACATGAATACATACGGAGGAACGGTTCTGGATGCAGATTCGATTCGAACAAAAATAATCAACAGTAATATTCCGGTATATGTATTTATCGACAACAATGCAGCCAGCGCCGGCGCTCTAATTTCAGTAGCTTGCGACAGTATTTTTATGCGTAAAGGTGCATCAATTGGAGCTGCAACTGTTGTAAACCAAACAGGGGAAAAAATGCCTGACAAGTATCAATCATACATGCGATCAATCATGCGTGCTACTGCCGAATCGCATGGAGGTGATTCTATTTTTTCTGAAAATGATACGATTTTCAAATGGTTTCGTGACCCTGTAATTGCTGAGGCCATGGTTGACGAAAGTGTTTACATTGAAGGTATCATTGATACCGGAAAGGTACTCACATTCACCCCTTCGGAAGCGGTTAAATACGGTTTTTGCGAAGGAATTGCAGAAAATGTACCTGAAGTTTTAGAACAAGTTGGAATTGAAGAATACGAATTGGTGGAGTACAAGCCAACTGCACTTGAAAAAATTATTGGGTTCCTGGTAAACCCCATTGTTTCCGGAATTCTTATAATGGCCATTTTGGGGGGAATTTATTTCGAAATGCAAACGCCTGGAATTGGTTTTGCTCTTGTGATTGCTATTGTTGCTGCATTTGCCTATTTTGCTCCTCTTTATTTGGAAGGGCTTGCTGCAAACTGGGAAATTTTACTTTTCATCGTTGGACTGATACTCATTGCTGTCGAAATATTTGTCTTGCCCGGCTTTGGTGTAGCCGGAATACTTGGTATCCTATGTGCATTCACGGCACTTGTTATCAGCTTGCTTGACAATGTTAATTTTGATTTTGAAGGAGTAGAACCGGAAAAAATTATGACAGCCCTTACTACGGTTGTAGTCGCTATGTTTAGTGGTTTTGTTGTTAGTCTTGTACTGGGCAAAAAACTTTTTACGGCAGAATCTGGTGCATTTAAAAACCTGGCCTTACAATCGGTTCAGGAAAAAGAAAGTGGTTTTGTTGGCGTTGACACTTCTTACAATGAAATGGTTGGAAAAGAAGGCACGGCTTATACAGTTCTTCGCCCTTCAGGTAAAGTAAAAATTGAAGGAAAAATATACGATGCTGTTGCCGAAATGGCTATGATTGAAAAAGGGGAAGCCGTAAAAGTAACCAAGGCCGAGGCAGCCCAGTTGTATGTTGAAAAGTTTGGGTTATGAGATTCAGTTACTGAGAGCCTCACTTAAAGTGAGGCTCTCAGTAACTGCCCTGGAAAGGTTAATAGAGATGATGGATTTTGTGTTAAACTATTTGAATGAATTGATATATCTCTTGAACGAGATGGCTCCCTGGCTTATACTAGGGCTTATTTTTGCAGGAGTACTAAAAGTATATTTTCCCGAGAGCAAAGTCACCAGATACATGGGAAAGCCGAATACGAAGTCAGCTGTAAATGCATCTTTACTGGGTATACCAATGCCTCTTTGTTCATGCGGTGTTATCCCAACCGGGATTTCATTTTTTAAAAACGGGGCATCCAAAGGGGCTACTAATTCTTTTTTGATCTCTACACCTCAAACCGGGGTTGATTCCATTTTTGCAACCTACTCCATGCTTGGTTGGATTTTTGCATTACTCCGCCCAGTAGTCGCTTTTGTTACCGGTATCATTGGTGGAATATTGACCAATCTTTTTGTAAAAGAAAAATCTGTAGCTCCAAATCCGTTTGGCTCATTTAAAATTGATACTGCTGCACTTGGTAAAAAAGATGAAACTTGTGATGATGACAATTGTGGATGTCATGAAAAGAAGGAACCAAAAGGTAATGCCATTGTAAGAGCAACACATTATGCCTTTGTTGAGTTGTTACAGGATATTGCGAAATGGTTGATTATTGGTTTTTTGATTGCAGCCCTAATTTCGGTTTTATTGCCTGACAATTTCTTCAGTTCATTTAAAGGATGGGGAATCCTTGAAATTCTGATCATATTAGCAGCTTCAGTTCCAATATATATTTGTGCTACTGGCTCCATTCCAATTGCAGCCGTTCTATTGCTGAAGGGTGTTTCACCCGGAGCAGCCCTGGTTTTCCTAATGGCCGGCCCGGCAACTAACGTAGCAACCATGACCGTTATTGGAAGCACCATGGGGCGCAAATCGTTATACGTGTACCTTGGAACAATTATCATCGGTGCAAGTATTTTTGGTTTGCTAACCAACTGGCTTATTCCAGCAGATTTAATCCTGACTCAAATTGCACATATTCATGGCAATGGTGAACATGAAATGCTTCCCTACTGGCTTCAGCTTAGTTCTACTATTATTTTGGTTGGTTCGCTTATTTTCGGTTATTTTTATATTCGCTATGAAAAATCAGAAAAAGCTAAACAAACCGGCTTTGTAACTTTGAAAGTTGAAGGAATGACTTGTTCTCACTGCGAGGCAAGCGTAACCCGAAACTTGGTCAAGCTTAAAGGAATTGATGAAGTTTTTGCTAATCATTATAATTCAGTAGTCCGGGTGAAAGGGAAAAAGATTGACTTGGAAGCCATCGAAAAATTGATTATTGAAATTGGCTATCAATTTAAAGGAAAGATTTCATGAACCTGATCCAAATTGGGTTAATCATATTAAGCAGCCTGCCATTAATTGCCACACTCATGTTGGCTTATCAGCTTATGCGAAACGGTCAAGGAGCTTTGGGCAAAGCAACCATTCAACCCTTATTTTTCTATTTCGCTAAACTGTCTGTTGTTGTAATAATGGGCATTTTGTTTTTAGCTAGTATCGATTCAGGTACATTCCAATTTTTTCCCTGGCTTATTCAAAATGAGGTTCCTGAAGTGCAAAAACTGTTAAGTTTGGTTTTTCTTTTAGGTGGTAATCTATTGCTGATTTCCGGATACATTAACCTAAGTATTTTCACAAGGGTTGGACTGCCCAAAGGAGAACATGCACTTGAAACAAATGGTATTTACCGAATTTCAAGAAACCCCATGTACACCAGTTTCCTGTTTTTCAACCTTTCTTGTTTTTTACTTGTTCCAAGCCTACTCATTGCTCTAATAATCATTTATAATACAATCACCCACCATTTCATTATTTTAAAAGAAGAAGAGTTTCTTACTTCTACTTTCAACAACGATTACCTGGACTATAAAAGCAGAATAGCAAGGTATCTTTAAAAATTGTAAGCCATAACTTTCCAGGGTTAAACTGCTATTTTTTTATTTTTAAAAATAAGAAATAAGGAACAAAAAATGGATAAGGACAATCCCATATCATCAATAAAAACCACAATAAAGTTTGGTGATTTTTGAATTTGTTTCTCAACATTTTTCTTGTTACAGGAAATGGATAGAACTGATAAAATCAGCAAAAAAATGATTAATTGATTTTTCATTGGTCAGGTATATTAAGTAGTTAGTTTATGATTATCAAAAATAACCATTTCAATGAAAATCAAATAAATTCCTGTAGAAATCTATTCAACCAGATAAAAAAGGGAGGCTGATACTTTTCAGCTTCCCTCTTTCAAAATCAATCTTTTTAACATGTATGTCTTTTCTGAAATCTATTTCTTAAAATTTGTAATGCCTTTCTTTAACCATTCAGCAAACCTTTTTGGATCGGAATCATAGCCATACCCATCAACAACTTCGTTTTCGTTGTTGTCCAAAATGACGTAATAGGGTTGTGTGTTCCTGTTATACCTTGATATTTGAAAATCTGTCCACTTGTTCCCAACAGTCCTTACTTTCCTTCCTGTTGTTTCCGATACATACTGCTCTTCTTCAGGTAGCCTTTCCCTTAAGTCAACATATAAGGATACCACAACAAAATCTTCCAAAAACATCTTCTTCACCTCCGGATCAATCCAAACATTGTCTTCCATCTTTCGGCAGTTTGTACAGCCTTTGCCTGTAAAGTCGATCAACAAGGGCTTGCCTGAATCTTTTGCATGTGCGAGTGCCTTGTGGTAGTCATCAAACATCGGGATGCCATGAGGCCCAATATGCTTTCCGGGGTCAACATATACAGAAGACTGTGCAACCCCCTGTACCTGCGATTTTCCAACTCCAAGTGGAGATTCAGCATAATCCACCGGTGGCGGAAACCCACTGATCAGCTTCACTGGTGCCCCCCAAAGGCCGGGAACCATGTAAATCACAAATGCCATTACAATTGTCCCCATCACAAACCTTGAAACAGGAAGGTATTCCATTTTTGAATCATGCGGGAGCCTGATCTTTCCCCACAGGTACAATGCCAACCCCAGGAATGTGGCTATCCATATAGCAATGTAAACTTCCCTTTCCAGTATATGCAGGTTAAGTACCATATCGGCAATGGAAAGGAACTTAAATGCAAATGCAAACTCCAGGAATCCAAGTACTACTTTTACAGAATTCAGCCAGCCTCCTGATTTTGGCAGTGAGTTCAACCACCCGGGGAAAGCAGCAAACAGTGCAAACGGTATTGCCAATGCAGATGAAAAGCCGAGCATGCCCACAACAGGGGCCATACCACCGCTCCGGGCCGCTTCAACAATCAAAGCACCCACAATTGGCCCTGTACATGAAAAAGAAACAAGGGCAAGGGCAAAAGCCATAAAGAATATACCGATCAACCCGCCTTTATCGGCTTTACGGTCAACTGCATTTACCCAGTTTTGTGGCAGTACAATTTCAAAAGCCCCCATAAATGAAAAGGCAAATACAAAAAGCAGCAAGGCAAAAAACAGGTTGAACCACGGGTTTGTCGAAAGGTTGTTCAAACTTTCAGCCCCAAAGGCAGCAGTTACAACAGTACCGAGGATTAAGTATATAATAATAATTGAAACACCGTACCATATCCCGTTTTTGATACCTGCAGCTTTAGTCTTGCTTTGCTTGGTAAAGAAACTTACTGTCATCGGGATCATTGGGAACACACATGGTGTGAGAAGGGCTGCAAGCCCACCGAGAAAAGCGATGAAGAATATGCTCCAGTAGCCCCGGTCTTCACTATCACTTGTTTTACTTTCGGACTCAATGGTTTCAGTTGAACGGACGATATTGTTGCTGGTTTCTTCACTTCCTTCAACCGGGTCTCCAAATTGAAACGAAAACTCCTGCTCCATCGGAGGGGTACAGGTTTCATCATTACAGCTCATAAATTCGACATAGCCGGCTATTGACCCTGCACCACCTGTCAGTCTGGCTTTACGGGTAAAGGTCACTTCCCCTTCGTAATAGCTCAGGTCCATTTGAAAGGACTTGTCAAACTTTTCTATGGCTTCTTTATCGGCAGAGAGTTCATCAGTAAACTCAATGTTTTTGACATCTTCAAAATAAAAGCTGGTCTTGATCGGTCCCCCTTCAGGGATCTTTGTCGAGTACAAATGCCAGCCGGCATCAATGGTGGCCTTAAAGGTCAGCTCAACTTCGCTTCCATTTTGATTTGAATCAAAAGTCCATTTAACAGGGTTGACTACCTGAGAAAAACCCGTAGCAAATATTAATGTAAAAATGAATACCGTTATTGACTTTTTCATATCATCAGATTTTATTTTTTGAAAGTAACAAAAATAAACATGTTTTGATTGTCTAAAAAATGACAAAATCAATAGTTTACAACATGAGACACAATAGACACGACCGCAAGTATGTAAACATCAATACATTTACATATACCAAAGCTGCTTTTTTAAAACTGTTAATAAGGCTAAAAGCTTCTTAATACAAAAAAATCCCGAACATAAGTCCGGGATTTATATTAAAGAATAATTTCTTCCAGGTTCTCATCATAAAAGTGGTACTCCAAAAAACCGAGGGAATTAGCACTTTCAATCTGAATTCGTTTCATGTATTTAAGCGCCCACTTTCTTCTAATAGATCGAAATCCTTTGGTTAAATAGGCTGCTACATAAGGATGAACTTTTAAAGTCAGACTCTTCTTGTGAAGGTCTTTAAAAATATACTTGACCTTATTGCTAAGTTCATCAGTAAAAAGAATCGTTGGAGTCACTTTTCCTGTTCCTTTACAAGACGGGCATACTTCAGCGGTATCAATATGTTCCTCAGGTCTTACCCGCTGACGAGTGATTTGCATCAAGCAGAACTTACTTAACGGAAGTATGTTATGCTTGGTACGATCAACACCCATCGACTCCTTCATGCGCTCATAAACCTTTTGCCGGTTTTCAGTATTATGCATATCGATAAAATCGATAACAATAATACCGCCCATGTCTCTCAATCGTAACTGTCGTGCAATCTCATCGGCTGCTGCCAGATTTACTTCAAGGGCATTTGTTTCTTGATCAACTCCCGCTTTAGAGCGGTTTCCACTGTTCACATCAATAACATGAAAAGCTTCAGTGTGTTCAATAATCAGGTATGCCCCATTTTTAAACGAAACAGTCTTACCAAACGATGCTTTGATTTGTTTCTCAACCCCAAAATGGTCAAAAATTGGCTGTCCGCCTTTATAATTTTTGACAATCTTCTTCTTTTCAGGGTCAATCGTTCCCAGATACTCTGTTATTTCATCGGCCACAGCAGTATCATTAACAATGATACTGTTGAAATTTGGATTATAAATGTCCCTCAATAAAGCTGATGTCCGGTCTAACTCTCCAATAATCAAAGAAGGGGTAGCAATTGGTTTCTTCAATTTTTGGAAGATTGTTTCAAACTTTGCGACCAGTTTTCTTAATTCCTGATCTAACTCAGCAACTCGTTTCCCTTCGGCTACCGTTCGGACAATAACACCGTACTTTTTAGGTTTAATGCTCTGAATAAGTTTTTTCAGCCTGTTCTTTTCTTCAATAGAACTAATTTTTTGAGAAATACTAATTTTCTCACTAAACGGCATTAAAACTAAATTTCTTCCGGCAACAGAAAGTTCGGATGTCAATCTCGGGCCTTTTGTTGAGATGGGTTCTTTGGCTACCTGCACCAAAATATTTTGCCCGGCTTTCAATACATCCGTAATCTTTCCTTCTTTGTCTATATCTTTTTCGGAGTGGATTTTAGACAGGGAAGAAATACGGTTTTTCCTAGAACTTGCAATTTTCATAAACTTATTTAAAGTCGAAAATTGCGGCCCCATATCGAGGTAATGCAAAAAAGCATCTTTTTCATATCCAACGTCGATGAAAGCAGCATTTAAGCTCGGCATTATTTTTTTTACCCTGGCTAAATAAATGTCACCAACTGCAAATTTTGCTCCGCTTTTTTCTCTGGCCAGCTCAACCAGTCGCTTGTTTTCCAGTAATGCAATTACAACTTCTGATGGAGAGACGTCAATAATTAGATCGCTACTCACAACGTTTTTTTAATTAAAATTTGCTTCTGTTTTTATATGGTCATTAAACAGATTAAACCTAAAGCACAAAAGCACTTTAGGTTTAACCATGATATTTTTTAATAGCTAACGCTAAAAAAGTAAAAAATTACTTCTTCTTCTTATGACGATTTTTACGAAGTCTTTTTTTACGCTTGTGCGTTGCCATCTTATGTCTTTTTCTTTTCTTTCCGCTTGGCATAACTTTATTTTTTAATTTGTTCTTTTACCTGAGCTACGAAAGTTTTCGCAGGCTTAAAAGCTGGAATAAAATGCTCAGGGATGATAATCGTTGTATTTTTAGAAATATTCCTGGCTGTTTTTTCAGCGCGTTTTTTTACAATAAAACTACCAAATCCACGAAGATAAACATTCTTACCATCTGTCAAAGAATCTTTTACGGTTTCCATAAAAGCTTCAACAGTTTTTTGAACAGTTACTTTTTCAATCCCAGTGTTTTTGCTAATCTCATTAACGATATCTGCTTTAGTCATCTCTTAAAATATTTAGTTTTCAATAAATTATAATTTCGTATAAATCGGTGTGCAAAAATAAAAATTATTTAAAAACTATAAACATCTGAAATGAATTATTTTTGTAATTCATGAAGATTCTAAAGCAGTTATGGCGAAAAAAAGCGATTTTACAACAAAAATTATCAATTGGTATAATCAAAATAAACGTGATTTACCGTGGCGTGAAAACAAAAATCCATATTTAATTTGGTTATCTGAAATCATTTTGCAACAGACCCGAATTGCTCAGGGAACTTCTTATTTTTTAAAATTTGCTGAAAAATATCCAACAGTTGAGAAGTTAGCTCAAGCACCTGAAGACGAAATTTTAAAGTTATGGCAAGGGCTCGGATATTATTCAAGGGCACGCAACCTGCATTACACATCTAAAGAAATTGTACATAAGTACAATGGGGAATTTCCAAACTCCTTTAAAAAACTACTCTCGTTAAAAGGCATTGGCGAATATACAGCTGCTGCTATTGCATCGATGGCTTTCAATATACCACATGCTGCTGTTGATGGAAATGTTTACAGGGTGTTAGCTCGTTTTTTTGGAATTGATGAGCCAATTGATTCTTCAAACGGGAAAAAAATATTCCAAAAAATCGCTGATGAGAATATGGATGTGCACCAACCCGGAATATATAACCAGGCTGTAATGGAGTTCGGCGCTTTGCTTTGTACTCCTAAAAATCCAGACTGTGAAAACTGTCCTCTAATTATTAATTGTATAGCTAAACAAATTGACGAAGTTGAAAAATTCCCGGTTAAAAAAGGAAAAACGAAAGTTAAAAATAGATATTTCAATTACTTCGTGCTCAAATCAGGACAAAATACGTTCATTAAAAAAAGAACAGAAAATGACATTTGGAAGAACCTCCACGAATTTCCAATGATTGAGTCTGAAAAAAGATCATCAACCCAAAAAATTATTGATACTATTCCAACAAGTCTAAATCCTAAATCTTTCATTTTAATAAAAGAAACTGATTGGCGAAAACATATCTTAAGCCACCAACATATCCACTATAAATTCATTTATATTGAAATTACTGAAGAAAAAGTAATTCCCAATGGTTGGATTAAAGTTAATAAGGAAGATATTTTTAACTTTGCTGTCCCCAGATTAATAGAAAGAGAACTTAACAATACGAACTGGTTTTGATCAATTCATTGACAAAAATGCAATTTTTTGGCATTAATTTGGTGAATCCATCAAAAACTATCGTTAATTCTTTAAAAACAAGGGTGAAAAATTGTAATTTTAATGTTGATTAATTTTAAAAGTCACTATTATGTCAGTAAACAAAGTAATTTTAATTGGTAACGTAGGACGTGATCCCGAAGTCAGACATCTTGACAAAGGCGTTGCAGTAGCAAATTTTCCCCTTGCCACCTCAGAAAGCTACAACGCTAAAAACGGAGAACGTGTTACCACTACTGAGTGGCACAACATTGTTGTTTGGAGGGGTTTAGCCGATGTGGTTGAAAAGTATGTCAAAAAAGGCGACAAACTTTACCTTGAAGGCAGAATAAGAACTCGTTCCTGGGATGACAAAGAAGGGAACAAGCGTTACACGACCGAGATTTACGTGGATAACATGGAAATGCTTGGTGGCAGGCCTAGTGGTGGGAACAATGCTGAGTCAAATCAGCCTGCCGCCCAAAACGAACCTGCTGATAGTGTAAATGAACCCGATTATCAGCAGTCTGAAGAAGATGATCTCCCATTTTAGTAATTAAAACAAAAAATAATTGGAAACAGACCCTTTACCGAATTTAGCCGTTTTTAGTTGGGATATACAGGTTTATCCATTTTCAATTACAGTTTTATTCAGTTTATTTCTGATTATTTTATTACTGATTTCTTCAGCGCTAATCTCTGGCTCAGAAGTCGCTTATTTTTCGCTTGCAGCTAATGACAAGAACAAGCTGAAAGATAGCAATGACAAAAACAGTCGTTTGACATTAAATAATTTGAGCCACCCTGAAAAATTATTAGCCACTATTTTGGTGGCTAATAATTTTGTAAATGTAGGTATCGTAATTCTTACAGCCTATACTTCTAACATGATTATCGATTTTTCTTCTACACCAACAATTGGCTTTATTTTCAATGTTATTGTAATTACTTTCTTTCTTCTTCTTTTTGGCGAAATTATTCCGAAAGTTTATGCTACCCGCCACTCAATGCATTTTGCAAAACTAATGGCAATGCCCTTAAATATATTGGAACATCTTTTCAGGCCGTTGAACTCGATATTAATTTACTCCACTTCATTTGTAAATAAACGGATTCAAAAGCATTCGCAAAATATTTCAGTTGATGAACTTTCTCAGGCTTTAGAGCTTACTTCCGATCAGGAGATCTCTGAAGACAAAGAGATTTTAGAAGGCATTGTAAAGTTTGGGAATAAAGATGTTGCTGAAATTATGCGTCCCCGTGTAGATGTCATGGCTCTTGAATTAAAAGCTTCATTTGAAAAAGTAATTAATATTATCAACGATTCCGGTTACTCACGCATTCCCGTTTACTCAGAAACCTTTGACCAAATTCGGGGAATACTATACATAAAAGATTTATTACCACATATTCATAAAAAAGAAAAATTCCGGTGGCAAACCATTATTCGACCTCCATTTTATGTACCTGAAACCAAAAAGATTGATGACCTTCTGGAAGAATTTCAAAAAAACAAAGTACATATGGCTATCGTAGTTGATGAATATGGGGGAAGTTCCGGAATTGTTACACTTGAGGATATTTTAGAAGAAATTGTGGGAGATATTGCTGACGAATTTGACGACGATGAAAACTACTATACAAAAATCACCGCTAATAAATTCCTGTTTGATGGTAAAATAATGCTTAATGATTTTTATCGGGTAACCGAAAGTAACGACCATGTTTTTGATGATCACAAAGGAGATGCAGATACCCTTGCGGGGTTGATTCTTGAATTAAAAGGTGAAATTCCTTCAATACATGAGAAAATAAAATGCGAAAATTTCGTTTTCTCTATTGAAGCAGTTGATAATCGCCGCATCAAAAAAATTAAGGTCGAAATTTTATAGTCCTGAAAGAATGGTCAGAAAAAGTTTTCTTCTACTACTAACAATCGCATTTTTTTTTGCAGCCTGTAAAAAAGAGTATGTCCCAAAACCTCGTGGATATTACCGGATTAGTTTCCCGGAAAAAGTATATCAGCACATTGATTATGATTTCCCTTATCAATTCAATATTCCTAAATACAGCAAGCTAATTCCTGACACACAGGCTGGTCCGGAACTTTACTGGGGGAATATTGAAATTCAAAACAATAATGCAGAAATACATATCAGCTACAAACATGTTGAAAATAATTTGAATATACTTACTGAAGAATCACGTTCGCTGGCTTATAAACACAGCATTAAAGCTGATGCGATTGATGAGCAGGTTTATGTAAATCCTGAAAAAAATGTTTACGGTACAATATATCTTATTGATGGTAACGCTGCTTCTCCAATTCAATTCTTTTTAACCGATAGCAGCAAACATTTTTTAAGGGGTGCACTTTACATCCGTGAAATACCGAATATTGATTCCATTCGCCCCGTCATCGATTTTTTACGACCCGATATTGTACATTTAATTGAATCAGCCAGCTGGAAAAACTAATATGCCATTGTTAAAAGAAATAGAATTTAAAGATGGGCTGCTTGTTCTTTGGGAAATTAAAGAGGATGTTGACTCATTGCTGGAAGAATGTTCAGAAATTGATTTTGGGGAAGGTTTCCAAAAACTTAAAAATTCGAAACGGCAAAAAGAGTGGCTTGCGGTTCGTCTTATACTAAAGCATATAGGTTGTCAGGACATTTCTGTGAATTACAACCAAAATAATCAACCAACAATTAAGCATAGTAAATACCAACATGTTAGTATAAGCCACTCAAATAAACTGGCTGGCGTTTTGTTACACAAAAATCATGCTGTTGGCTTAGATATAGAAAGTACTGATCGTGATTTTCGGAAAGTCGCACACAAATTCATGAATGATGAAGAGCTGGAACTTGCATCAAAATATGAAAATGGACTGGCTCTTTTCTGGTGTGTGAAAGAAGCCGTTTATAAAGCAGCTGGAATTCCAGGTGTTCACTTTTCTACTCAAATTCAAATAAAGAAAGTTGATCAATCAAATGTTTTTGCTGATTTTTATTCTGAAGAAAAGGTGAAAGAATATAAGATTATTTTTTTCAACTACGATGACCAACTTATTGCTTACCTGGTTGATTCATTCAACCTGTAAAAGCCAGCTTTTATAAAACCTAAAAGACAATTGCTTGTTCTATCAAAAAAAGTTTGAACCATGAAGAATATTGACCCCCATATTTTGGTAATTTTTGGTGCATCCGGAGACCTGACCAAACGAAAATTGGTGCCTGCGCTTTATGCTCTTTATAAACAAAAGCTATTGCCAGAACAATTTGCAGTGCTTGGAGTAAGCCGTACAAATTTATCCGATGAAGAATTCCGTAGTCGAATGAAGGAATTTTTACCAACCAATAGTGAATTGGACGCATTCCTGGATATGCTTTATTATCAACCACTAAGCACATCTGAATCTTATGAATATCCGATTCTGCATGATCGTTTAACATCAATTGCAAAAGCCAATTCAATTGCTGAAAACTATATTTTCTATTTATCAACCCCACCCTCTCTATACGAAATTATCCCGGCAAACCTCTCTAATGTTGGCTTAAATAAACCCAATGATGGTTTTCGAAGGCTTATTGTTGAAAAACCTTTTGGAACTAATCTGGAAACTGCAAAAGAACTCAATAAAAACCTGCTCAATTATTTTGATGAAGATCAGATTTACCGAATTGACCACTACCTCGGAAAAGAAACCGTACAAAACATGCTGGTCACCCGTTTTTCAAATGGGATTTTTGAACCAATCTGGAATCATAATTTTATTCAACATGTTGAAATTACTTCTGCTGAAAGTCTTGGGGTTGAAGACCGTGGTGGATACTATGATCATTCAGGGGCTATGCGTGACATGGTTCAAAACCATTTAATGCAGCTGGTTGGTTTTGTTGCAATGGAACCTCCGGTTGTAATTGAAGCTGATGCGATACGTAATGAGGTTTTGAAAGTTTTTCAATCACTCAGGCCTCTCACTGAAGACGATGTTGCAAGCCAGGTAATTCGAGGACAGTACATTGAATCGAAAATAAAAGGTGAACCCGTTAAAGGATACCGCCAGGAAAAAGGTGTTGATACCGAAAGTCGTACAGAAACTTTTTTCGGGATGAAGTTTTTCATTGATAACTGGAGATGGAGCGGCGTGCCCTTTTATATTCGGACAGGGAAGAAACTACCCACCCGTGTCACTGAAGTAGTGATTCATTTTAAAAAACCACCCATGCATTTATTTGGACAAACTCCTTTTTCGATTGATGCTGGAAATCAAATGGTCATCCGCATACAACCAGATGAAGGTATTTTACTAAAGTTTGGCATGAAAGTTCCAGGTGCAGGTTTTAATGTACAAACGGTCAATATGGATTTTCATTATTCTGACCTGGCAGATAAACATTTACCATCTGCCTACGAACGCTTATTGCTTGATTGCATGCAGGGTGATGCAACCTTATATTCACGTGGTGATGCTGTAGAAAAGACCTGGGAGTATGTTCAACCTATTTTAAACGCGTGGAAAAACAATTCGGATATCCCTGTTTACGGATACCCTGCAGGTTCCTGGGGACCAGATGTAGCAGATGATTTGGTGGAAACAGGTACCTGGAGGTACCCTTGCAAAAATTTAACTGACGACGGAAATTATTGCGAATTATAAGTTTTCAAGTAACTTTACATTTAATAAAAAACCGGCTTATGACTGAATCAAAAGAAGTTAAAATTTTTGAAAATGCTGAAAGTGTAGCTTCAGCATTTGCTTTTGAGTTCTATCAAATGGTTACAAGCACCAGGCAAAGGTTCGACATCGCTCTTTCGGGTGGTAAAACCCCAAAACTCCTCTTCGAAATCCTCGCCCGTGACTTTAATAAAAAAATTCCCTGGGAACGGATTCATTTCTGGTGGGGAGATGAACGTTGTGTTCCTCCTACCAGCGAAGAGAGCAATTACAGGATGACCAAAGAATTCCTGTTTTCAAAAATACCAATTGATGAAAGCCAGGTTCATCGCATTAAAGGGGAACTGCTTCCAGAAGAAGCTTGTCAAGACTATATCAGGCAAATCCAATCAAATCTTAACGAAAGAAATGATTGGCCAATTTTTGATTTAATTATTCTTGGTATGGGAAGTGATGGCCATACAGCTTCGATCTTTCCTCACGAGATGAAATTGCTTAAGTCTGATGAAATTTGCGCAGTGGCAACTCATCCTGAAACCGGGCAAGAACGAATTACGTTAACTGGTCAGGTTCTAAATAATGCGAACAGGGTATTTTTCTTAATTACAGGGAAGCCAAAAGCTAAGCGTGTTTCAGAAATTATGAATAACCTGAAAAAAGCTAAAAAACTACCTGCTTATCACATTGAACCAGAAAAAGGAGAGATCGCTTTTTTTCTTGACCAAAAAGCCGCATCTAAAATTAGTTAATGGCAAAAGCAATGGGCAAAGAAATGCGTGCTTTGCCCAATTGCAGAATAACTTGAATGTATTGCAAAATACTCAATGTTGTATCTGTGTTTTATATTATGAACTTGTTTAAAGTTAGAAGCTGAAAATGGCTGTAATTGTATAAAATAGTACTATTTGCTAATGTCATGAATGGTGACACTTTTTTT
>JANQII010000315.1 GCA_028282195.1 Prolixibacteraceae bacterium | reverse complement strand
TCATAAAGTTTCGTTGAAAAAATCATCGGATGACTCTGTTGATATTGAGCATTTTAGTCATCCGATGAGTAACACGTTAATTCAAGAACTCACTACTAGCTCATCTTTTAACTCAAGTGCTAAAAGGAACTTTTAGAAACAAGCTCAAATTTCTTCCGGGGTTGTAAATTTTCATTGGCTTAAATACTGATAGATGGTCGTAATACTTTTTATCAAAGATATTATTGGCACGAAGACCAACGGTCATTAACTGCTGGCCTATTTTTAATTTGCTATCAATTCCTGCATTTACCAGGGTGTAGCCATCTGTTATTGTTTCAAATTGATATGGCTTATCTTGTTGGAAAGCACTCAAAGCTGATAGTTTAAAACCGGGCTGGATCAAAAAACCAATTTTATCTTTCTCAACACCGACTTCATACCGTAATTTACTGGCAGGGATAAGGGGCAAATAATCACCACTTTGCCTTTCCCCGGTTACACTTGTATATACTGCCTTTACATGCAACCATGGAATTTGGACAGGATGAAAATGAAAAGCCGCTTCACCTCCGTACAACTTTGCGTTGGTTTGCAAAATCCGATATATTTTTAGTCCATTTCCGGTGGTCTCATTTGTTGGAGCCAGATAAATGTAATCATCTATATGATTGTAAAAACCCGTTAGGTCTATCGTCAGGTAACGGCTATTAAAATGTAAACTTAAATCACCTTCATAGGCATCTTCCGGATCCAGCTCAAAATTACCAATTTCATAACGGTTTCCTTTTTGCCCTTTAAAAGTAAACTCCCTTAAATTCGGCACACGCCATGCTTTTGCCAGGTTTGCCCTCATCATAAGCTTCGGGCTTAACTCCCAGGTTAACCCGATTGACCCATTGAAGCCGGAAAAATCTTTTGACTCCGGGGCATGATAGGTATTTGTTCCTTCCTGTCCCAGCGGCTCGGTTTCAATTTTATAGAAGTCATACCGTAAACCTCCCTGCAAGTTAACCCCTTCAATTAACTTGTGTTTGGTCAACATGAAAAAACCAACATTATTGACTTCAGCATCCGGAAGGGATTGTACTTTCCGATTGTTTCTATTCCTGTGCCATTGATACATCCCCTGAATTCCGGCAATATACTCCTGGCCTTCACCTGACAGGAAATGAAGTTTAGACTCATATGTTAGGGTATTCAGCCTCATCTCGACAAAAGGAACGACAACTTCTCTTTTTGCTTTACGCAGTGCAGATTGAAACGCAACATTATTTTCCCATTTTAATTTTTTAAAAAACAACTTATTTCGTGAAGATACCATGTGGTGTGATAAGTCCTGATACCACAAATTAGTATTTCGTCCGCGATCTTTATAAGTAGAGAGCACAGAAGAATTTACCATTCCAATATTCTGTTTCAAATAATCATAATAGAGTTTAAACGTTCCAACTTGACCGGTATAGCCTGTATGTGTACTTAATGACCATTCATTAAACCTGGTGTTTGGGACAAAATCACCCCCGCCTTGTTTATAATCGGCATGGGTTTTATAACTTGCCCTTAATCCTCCAAACAGCTGTTTAGAAGCCCCTTTAATCCCAATACTGTTATTTAATCCCAGCGTATTGGAATACATTTGAGCCTGATAATCACCCTGTATTTTGCCAACATGGGCAGGTTTTTCTTTTATAAAGTTTACAACACCCCCCATGGCATCAGAGCCATAAAGCAAAGAAGCCGGGCCTTTAATAACTTCAACCCTTTCAACACTATTGTCATCAATCCCTACAGGATGAGTCTCATTGTATTGATAGTTTTCAATTCGGACTCCGTTTTTAAGGACCAAAACCCCGGTTAACGAACGCCCCCTGACAACAGGCTTTGAAACACCGGGTCCCATAGAGATCATTTCTACACCAGGAACTTCACTTAACGACTCCATTAAGTTTGGTGTGCCGGAAAACTGGATATCCTGACGGTTTAACACTTCAATCTTTACTGCATTGTCACGCTGTGCAGATACCGAACCTCCTGTAACCACAACCTCCTCCATTTCAATGGAGGATTCCGGCAAAGTAATGCTTAGTTCATTAATTCCCGGTTTTAACTCAATTGCCTTAATTTCAGTATTGAACCCGGTAAATGAAAACTGGACTTTGACTTTACCTGTCGGAAGTTTTTCAATAAAGAAAATGCCATCATCATTACAAATAGTTCCTTTACTAAATTCGGGCAGAAAAACTGTAGTCCCTGGTAACGGATTATTACCTGTCCCATTTACTTTACCTTTAATACTTGACTGAGATAATCCATTGGTTATAGATAATATACATATAAACCCAGTTATAATATGTTTCATGAAAAATTATTTGAATGATTATTTTGCAGGGGCAAAGAAAAGGAAACAGCATAGCAAACATTTAACGCAAAACGACGGTTTACTTATACTTAACGACGGGATTTATATCTCTTTTTCCTCCAGATAACAAAACCTGATAAAGCAAGGAAAGCACCTATCAAACCTGATAAAAAGCTTATTATCTTTCCACGGTATCCCAACCAGTCACCAATATGAAGTTTTCGAAAGAGATTACGATTTTTTATAACCCTGGTCAATTCTAAATCACAAACTTTTTCCCCGGTATATTTATCCCAAAAGCATACAGAACCATCACTACAATTTATGGCTACCTGTTTGATTACCGAATGAATATTGCCGGTAAATTATTACATGAAACCTCATTTACCATTGCCGAAATTGCTGAACGTTCAGGTTATGAACATGCATGCTTCTCATTTCACAACCACTTTCAAACGCAAGTTTGGCATAAACCCAGTTACTTTTAGAAGAAAGGTTGCTTAATTTGTTAACAAATTACCCCGTTACATGCAGGTGGAGTATCAGCTAAGGAATTATTCATCAATTTTTAAATTGAAAAAGTTACCCTCTATGTCCTTCATAATCCAGTTTACAACCACCTTCGTACTTTCTTTTTGTAATTCAGATAATCTTTCCCAAATGTTTCTTCCATTATTCGCTCTTCAACAGGGATACAAATCCGATCCATAACAACAAAAAATAGTATTGGAGCAATAAATCCTATAAAATTACCTACAATAAAAGCTTGCCCGATTATCAGGACTACAGCTCCTAAATACATTGGATTTCTGCTTTGTTTAAAGCTACCTTCTGTAATAAATTTCGAAGGCTGTTCTTCAACGTAAAATGTAGTTTCCTCTTCATCAAATAGTTTGGAAGCTCTTTTTAACATTATATAACCTATTGCGGCAGGAAGGATTCCGATCAAATTGAATGGAAAACTGATAAGTACACAATCCGGAAAAATCAAAAAACTAAAAGCACAGAAAAGAATGCATAAAAAGAAATATAACGGCGGATAATTTATTAAACTACTTTTCATTTCTCATCTCTCCTTGAAATTTTAATTTCATTTCGCTTGCTCATTCAAACTTCTAATACCAAAAATTTCTATTGGCTCATTTTCTCCCTGTAATTTAACTTCATCCAGAAATACAACCAAGTAAGAACTTACTGGCTTTGCAAGTTTATCGATGAATGATTTTGTTACCAATATTGGATAAGCATAATTCTTACAGAGTCTTTTGATTTTTGCAGCTGTTTTTAAAGTTTTGCCTTGATAGGTCAAAGTAGTTTTGAACTTATCGAGTTCTGTGTACTTAATTTTCCCAGAATTGATTGATGCTGAAAACTGAGGGATGACCCCATAACGACTCATGTAGTTATCGTTATATTTGCGAAGTTCGCTCATGAAAAGAAAATAGAAATCGATCACCTTGACACAATTCTCAGAAGAAAAATATTTCCATACCAACACAGCCTCATCACCAATTATTTGATAAAAATATGCGTTGGTCTCATTTGCACAACTACCTATAACAGTGAAACAATCCTGTAAAAAAGCGTTATGTTTTTTTTGACCTAGCTTAACTGCTAACTTAGTTGAAGACACCAGATCAATAAACAGGAATATGTGTTCTTCTTCTATTGAAATATTAGAGTTAAGGAGGTCTGGATGTAAAAAACGACCTCCTTTTTTGCGGTTTTTCACTGATAAAATCTGAATGGATAAATGAACGACCAGGCAAATCATAAATACTCCGCCTATGCACAGGTAAAAGGTGTTTAATGTGAAGGCAAATAGTATACATATGATAACAGAAAGTTCAAACATTATCAGGATTCAAAACCGATATATATAGGTAAACAAGAAAATATTTGATGGAGGAGAGAAACCATTGATCAGTTAAACCATAAAAAATGAACAAAACATTGTAAAAACTCTCCTCCACAGATAAGTATTTTAATTTCTATTTTTCCAGGTATCTGGATGTAAAGTATTCGTCGGATATATTTGGATTAAATTTTATCTCATCTAAGCTGAATATTGATTTTCTCCCATTTAGGATATTCTCTATTTCAATTAGCTTGTAACGATATTTGTGTTTTTCCTTATCCAGCTCAATTACACCTTTTACCAACATCACCTTCTCTTTTTCGCCATAGAGGTTAAAGTAAATAGCTTTGCGTTGTGTAAAGTTTGCTTTGCTCACATAGGTAATTTTCTTTGAAAATCCATTTTCGTCTTCAACTTCACTGTTGACAGGAACTACCTCTAACTCGTAGCATTTTTCATCAAATACTGTTTTTTCACCTAATAACTTATACGTATAGTCATCTAATGTTGGCATACTCATATCGGCATAAGAAAATTCTGAGCCCATAAAACTCTTGGCATTTTCGGAACTTATAATACGACGAGTTTTTCTTAATGCCGGCATATAAATCCATTTGTCGTCATCTTCTTCATCATAGTCATAAGTAAGAAAGCCCGTCCCTTTAACATCTGCAGGGCTTATAAATCTCATTAATTTTTTTTCTGTATTGCCGTTATCATATAGTTTGGTAAGTGAAGCAACTTTACGAACCCGTTCTCTACCTTTTTCATTTATAATAATTAAGGTATTCAGACTTTCTGTTCCATCAACCTTGGTTACATCTAAAGATCTCTTTTGAATCTCCCTGGGAGTTAATTGCTGCTGTGCCCGCAAGTGGCCAGGCATGTAAAAACCAGATAGCACAAGTGCAAGTGTTATAATTTGGTTCATATCTCTATATTTTTAATGTTGTAAGTTTTTTAGAAATTATTCTACTTCTTCATAAACAAGAATTTCTTCTTCGAACTTTTCAGCTTGTTCGATATTTAGAGTTTTTGGTTCAAGAAACTTTGGTCTTACTAAAAGGCATATTGCCGGCACAATCAGAAGAGCTCCCAGCAGGCAGGTAGCAATAGTTAGTACTACTAGTGCTCCAAAAAACTTCACTGGCATAAAAGCAGAGAATAAAAGAGCAGAGAATCCAATAATTACGGATAATGCATTGAAAATAATCCCTCTGCCTGTTGTTTGTAAAGTTAACCTCGTAGCATCAACAGGACTTAATCCATTTTCGCGTTCAATTTTGTAGCGCCAGACATAATGTATAGTATAATCAATCCCAACACCAATCATAATTGACGACAACAGAGCGGTAGTCATGTTAAGATCAATTCCAACAAATCCCATTATTCCAAATAAAAAGAACATTGATAATGCTAATGGAACAATCGATATCAGAGCTCCTCCCACAGATCTAAACATAAGCAGTAATAGAACAAATACAACCAAAACGGCTAATGAAAGGGAAGTTAGCTGACCATTAACCACGCATAAATCCAGTTCAGAGAATATATCTGCAATACCCCCGATATATTTTACCTGGGCATCATTACCTACAATCTCCTCGATTTCAGCTATCGCTTTCCTTAAAAAAGGAGTATTTGTTTGAGTGAAACGAATCAATATCATGGCATGTTCGAACCCAAAATCGACCATTTTTTCAAAGTCATTCGGCTCACCACTCATCATATACAACTCGAAATACTGAGATACAGCATTGTAATCATCCGGAATCTTATCGTAATACTGATCTCCTTTATCGTTTATTGAACGACTAATTTGGCGAATAACCCTGGCAACAGAACTGGTGGCTCCTACACCTTCTAACTGGCCCAGTTTCTTTTCTGTTTCATCAATTCTTTGTAATAATCCCGGATCTTTTATATCCCCCTCAAATACGATTGCTAATGGGAAAAAACCACCTAAATGCTTATTTAAAACCTTCGTTGATTCAACAACCGGATGACCGTCAGTATAATCTTTCACAGGATCAGTATTTACATTAATATTAAACAGACCTATTCCACACAAAAGAGTAAATAATACAGATGCTATTAGAACCTTTTTAGGATGATGTGAGACTAATTTCCCAAAGGAAACCAGCATTTTTTCAATCGTTGATATTTTCCCTTTAGCATGAAGTTTCTGATGAATTGGCTGAGCCTTTGGCAAAATTGATGATATTGCCGGAATAAAGAATATACTTGCCAAAAGGGCAACTGCAATTCCAACACCTGCTAATACCCCGATTTGACCTGCCGGTATTAATATATGACCTAACAAACATAATAGTCCAACAATAGTTGTAGCGCCAGATAACAAAATAGGTTTACCCAAACTGGCAACCATTCTTTTCGCTAATGTTTGTTTGGTATAATTATTTTTGGCAGTATTATCTTCCTGATATTTAGCTATCATGTGTATACCATAATCATTGGCTACAGCTATCAGCAACACAGGAAGGAGAATGGTTATTGATGTGATTGGCCACCCTAAAACAGGCATCATTCCCATAGAAATGAAAATTGATATTAGCACAACCAGGAATGGAATCCACACACCTCTGAATTGTCTGAAACACACAAACAAGAATATCAACATAAAAATTAACCCCAAGGGCAATAAAGTTGAAATATCCTTCTTCATATTCGTCGCGGTATTAAGCCGCACAAATGGTGTTCCTCCAATGCTTACGGATGCAGCTCCCGGATTTTCATCAATCAACTTTTGGACTTCTCCAACGATGTATTCATCAGATTGACCTGACTCCAATAGTCCAATTACAACTGTAGTAGAAAAATCTTCTGAGACCAAAGTCCCAAATACCAAATCGTTTTCCTTAAGTTCATTTTTAATTTCAGCGACATCTTTTTGATTTCGGGGAATCATTCTAACAGAAGGATCAACCAACATCGCCCCATCTTCGCTTCTAACCTGCTTGGTTTCAAATACAGACATTACATTGTCAATACCCTTAATCCTGGTCATTCCTCGAGAAAACTTCTTAACTCTTTTAAGGGTTTCAGCATTAATCACATCATCAGCTTCAACGATCATCATGATCATTTCAGTTCCCCCAAACATGTCCTCAATGTTTTGTCTTTGAACTCTCGCAGGCATGTCTTCAGGAATATAAGTCATCAAGTCCGCATTGAACGTCGTATTTTTCAACTGTTTAAACATAAAGACTGTCAAAATCAGGAAAAATACCATGATGGTCCATCTGTACTTAACTGCGAAATTTGAAATTTTTTTCATTTTCTGTTTTTTGTTAATTTTTAAAAAATTGTTTCCAGTAAAATATATTGGCTTTAAGGCTTATCAAAAACTAATTTTAACTTCAGCAAATGCAGAGTTTATCTTCTTTTCCAAAAGACCGAAAAGGCTATCGTCAGATCCATAGTACAGCTGAGCACCTCCCAATACTGAGATATCGTCAGAAATTTTATATTCTATAAGTGGTTTTAGATAAAGCTCTTCAGTTGTAAAATTTGCAAGACTAAGAAGTTCTATTTCGATCGTTTCCTGCTTTAGTTTAATAGCCGGACGCAAAGACATAGAATGCGTAAATTCATCGGTCTGTGCAAAAAGTATTGAATTCAGAAAATGCAGTTGTCCGTGGATCTTACCCTCGAAACCAGACACATTTTTATAGTCAATGACATGCTTTCCTATATATTGAGCAATAATGTTAAAGTTGCCCCATTCCCTATCAAGCCCAATTGTATACTCTAATTGGTCATTGGGGATAAATGATTCGATTTCATCATCATCCGGTAAGCTATATGCAAACTCCCCCCGTAAACCGTACTTCCCTGCAACAGTTGAAAAATCTGCCCCAAGTACCCTTGTCCTAAATGCAGATCGAAAAACCTCTTTCTGGTCTGCAATTGTTCGACTTCCAAGTGAGGGCATTTTATAATAGCCATTGTAAAAAGAAAACGATGCATCAAATGATGCTTTAAAAAGGTCTGCTTTGAGACCATATGAACTCAGATCGGTCTTGGTGTCAGGGAAAATATCGCTACCCCAAACTGCATTATCTGCGAACTGGACACCCTCTATGGGTAATTTGTTGGCCCGGTAAACAGGCACCCAAATCATTTCAACTACGAAAGGATGTGCATTATACCTTAATCTGCTTACAAAATTCTCAAGCCGCTTTTCATCCTCATCAGATGAAAAGATTGTCATATCCATCGGAGTAATATTATTGGTGGGATTAAAGCCATCAGCACGTCCCCAAACAATAATTTGCTGTCCAATTCTAAGGTCAAACTTATTAAAACGCAAGTCACAGTATACTTCCCTTAAATAAAGCTCATCTCTTTCTTCCTGCTGTATGGTTGAATTAATGTAATTCTTGTAACGAGCCTCAACGTAGGCCTTTCCAAACCTTCCCTCTTTTGTTTCCAGCTTTAGGGAAGTTTCTGCCGTAATGTTTTTTGTTTCTTTAAAATCGGAAAATACACTGCTTCTTACGAATCCATTTAATGTGTATTTTTGCTCACCTTCATTTGCACTCAAAGCACTATCAAATAAACTTTGAGCTTTACCATCCCTAACAACATTTAATAAGAAAAATACGATCAGAAATCTTCCAAAGGTGATAAATCTGAATATGTTTAATTTTATCATTCTGCCTAATTAATTTTTTACAATGCAAAACTAATTAGGGATAAAGGGATAAAATAACCACCAAATCCAAAAAAATACCCCTAAAAATTATTTAGAATTTAAATATGCTTTAGGTTTGATGCCAAACTCATTATTGAAAGCTTTAGTAAAATGGCTCAAATTAGAATATCCAATTTTATATCCTACATCTGAAACATTGTATCTGTCTGAATCCAGCAATTGTTTAGCTAACTGCATCTTTTCCGATAACGCATATTGAGAAATACTTTTACCAAAAACCTGTTTAAAGCAAGACTGAAGTTTACTTATGCTCATACCTGCTTCAATAGATAATTGCTTTACACCTGGAGGTGATATTAAATTCTCCAAAATAGTTTTTCTGATCTGAAAGATTTGTTGTACATCAACCGAATTAATATTAACCGTATCTTTTATAACGGTACGTTGTTCAAACTTTTGAAGTAAAAGTATAAGAAGATCCATTGCCGTTTTATGAATTCTTAGATTTAATAAATCTACATCCTCAGTTATTAGCTTGTAGGTTGAGTCCAACATTTTTTTATCAGAAGGATTCAATGATTCAAAAAGGTAAAATGGTTTTCCGGAGGCGATTTTCCTGTAAATAAAGTTATCTTCCGTATGATCCAATTTTTCAAGAAACCAATTCATATCGATGGTCAAAGTTATAATCATTAACCATTTATTGGGATATAATGTCCATTGTGAACTAATCTGTGGTGAAAGCATAAATATGCCATTGGATGTATGATAACCAATAGGGGTAGTTTTTCCATCTGTTTTTTGCTCAAGTGTAGATTCCAATGGATAAAACATGATGGGCAACAAACTGGATTTATCAGTGGGTTCCTGAAAGATTTCAATCTTTTTATTAACATTAAATCTTAAGTATGACAAGGTTAAACCATGGAAAGGATAAAATTGTCTGAAGGTTCCTTGCCCTATTGAAGATGGTAGGTCAAATCCATCAGCTTTTACTGTTGCATCAAAAGCATTGGCAAACATCTTCATCCATTTAGGTGGAGTTTCCTGCCCTGTCAAGATTAATCGCATAATTTAATAACGTCAATTATTTACAAAGAAATAGCATTCTTTTGATTTGTAAAAGGAAACGATTATCTTTGCCAACCGATCGGTTGGTTAAAATAAAAAGATTATGCCAAAAACAGATGGATATTTAACAAAGGAAAAAATCCTGAATGTAGCAGAAAAGCTATTTTCAGAAGTCGGATATGATGCAGCAAGTATTGGTGCTATATCAAAGGCTGCAGGGATCAATAAAGCTACAATATACTATCATTTTAAAGATAAACAGAGTATCATGCATTCATTGTTTTCAAATATGATTGAGCAGATGAATAAAAGGATAATGCCGGCTAAAGACTCAGACCTTGACTTAAAAATCAAATTAAAGAAGGAACTTGATTTTCTCAGAAGAAAGAAAGATCTCATATCTATACTCTTAATGGAATCAATGAAAACAAATATAAAAGACGATTCCTTATTTAAAATTGCCTACACTGAAATCTATAATGAAAAACTACAACGCACAGACTTTTCAAATTCAAAAGAAAAGAAGGATTTGTATTTCGTTCATGAATTTTTTACCGGATTCATTCCAATTTTAAATTTTGTAGTGTTTGAAGAAAAATATCGTGAATTCTTTCACATTGATGAAGACAGTATTATTGAACATTTTATTGATGCAATAACAAGATCACATTTTAATACTCATATCGAATAATTTTTTTACTTTTTATTCAACCGTACGTTTGGTTATAAAAAATATCATGAAAAAACTGGTTACAATTATCCTCATTATCTCATCCTTAGGTTTGTTGGCAACGGGGGTTGCGATACCTGAAGATACTGGCAAAAGTCCAATAACTACAGAAATACATGGTTCTCTATCATTGATATTCTGTATTTGTTTATTTATCCACCTGAAAACTCATTTAAGAACATTTATAAACACTTTTAAATAAAGGGCAATGAATAAACTGATTACATTTCCTCCATTTTACTTTTTCTTATGCATATTTATATCGCCAGCCAGCTATATACTATTCCCGGCTTACTCGCTAATCAAATTTCCTTTTAACCTAATTGGAATATTACCCTTCGCATATGGATTTAAAGTTTTAAGAAGAGCCTCAAAGTTATTTGAAACTAAGAAAACTACTTTTCGACTGGAAACATCACGAGAGTTAGTTATTGAAGGCGATTTTAAGCATAGCCGAAACCCAATGTATTTAGGTAGTCTGATTTTGATTATTGGGTTATCTGTTTTCATTGGGAGCTCAATCGGATTATTATCTCCAATTCTCTTTTTTATGACCATAAATTTTCTTGTTATACCACGGGAAGAAAAGCTAATGGAACAGACATTTGAAAGTGACTATATAAAATATAAAAACAATGTAAGAAGATGGATATGACATTAAAATTTATCAGTAATGATCAGTTTGTTAAAATATTGCCTCAAATTGATTTAAGAAAATGCAGTGGATGTAACAAATGTATTGTCTCATGCCAACAAAATGTATTAGAACTAAAAGACATCAATGCAGATAAAAAATCTCATGCTTTTTTTAAGTTCAAAAAGCTAAAAGCAAACTTAATTAATCCAGAAAAATGTACAGGATGTAAAGTCTGCGCATCAGTCTGCAAACACAGAGCAATCAGATTTTATTATTAAAGCTTAAAAACATGACAGCTAAAGAACACTACAAAATTCACCTATCCAACTTTTACTCCTGGATGATCGGTGACTTTGAAGAACTTAAGAATAGTTTCGCAGATTTTTGTAAAACGCAAGGAATAGTTCCCCGTGAAACAAAATGTGCGATTGATCTTGGAGTAGGAAATGGAATTCAGTCTTTTGCTTTAGCAGAACTGGGATTTAAAGTAAAAGCTATCGATTTTGACAAAAAGCTATTGTCCGAATTAATGTCAAGACAAACCACCGAACAGATTGAAATCATTGAAGATGACATCAGAAATCTAAATCAATTTAAAAACGATAGCCCGGAAATTATTACTTGCTGTGGCGATACAATTTCACATCTTGAAAGCTTTCAGGAATTGGAACAGTTATTTACAGATGCATATGATTGTTTGTCCGGGAAAGGAAAAATAATCATCTCTTTCCGGGACTATTCTTTAGAATTATTTGATACTGAAAGGTTTATTCCAGTAAAAAGTGATGAAACGAAAATTCTAACTTGCATTATAGAGTATTTGGACAAGAAAATAAAAGTAACGGATTTACTGTACGAAAAGCAAGATTCTGAATGGGTACAAAAAGTAAGTTCTTATTTCAAACTTCGTTTAACTTACCCGATAGTGCATTCTCAGCTGGAACTTACAGGATTTAAAATTATATCCAATAGTGTTACAAATGGGATGCATTATTTAGTAGGACAAAAAATATAACTTTGAAGAACAATCGCAATCAGGATAAAAATGTTATGACAAAATATCTCAACACTTCTTTTGACCTGAACTCCGACAAACTTGTGAACCTTATTGATGATATCCCATTTTGGTCGGCACCTTTTGGATTAAAGCTGCTTGATAAAATTGATTACAAAAAGAATATCACGGTTCTTGACATAGGTTCAGGAACCGGTTTTCCATTAACCGAAATCGCTATGAGATTAGGTAATTCCTGCAAAGTTTACGGAATTGATCCATGGGCTACAGCAATAAAACGTACTCAAGAGAAAATTGATTTTTATGAAATCAGGAACGTTGAAATGATCAATGGTTTTGCTGAAAATATTCCATTAAAAAACAACTCAATTAATTTAATTATAAGTAATAATGGCCTGAATAATGTAGTTAACATGGAGAAAGCACTTAATGAATGCTCCAGGCTTATCAAGAAAGATGGACAATTTATTCAAACGTTTAATTTAAATAATTCCATGTTTGAATTCTACTCAATTATGGAAATGGTACTTGTAGATTTAGGAATGGACAATGAGGTAGCTCTAATTGAAAAACAAATTTATGAAAAAAGGAAACCACTTGAAGAGTACTTAAGTTTGCTTGAAAAATATGACTTTCAAATTGAATCCGTTGAAAAAGATCAATTTGATTATAAGTTTATTGACGGAACAGCTATGTTCAATCATCATTTTATAAGACTTGCTTTTCTTGATGGCTGGAAGAGTATAATTCCAAAAAACAGACAAATGGAAGTTTTCACTCAAGTGGAAGAAATGATGAATGCGCAAGCCGATAATAATGGATTTTTTAAAATGAGTATTCCATATGTTACAATTAACTGTTATAAATGATGCATAACCAGTATATTAAAAGAATCATATTACAATCCCCATCTCCAATCTTACTTTTCAAATATTTCTGTAAAAAATAGCATTTACATTTTATACCTACTATTACGTTTTTGCACATCCATAAACTTTTCATTATTTTTGCAACATTGTTGCATTTGAATTGTTGTTGCAAAAATGAAAGAAATTACGGAAATATTACACGAAAACGATTTGGTGCGTACTTCCTGCCGCGAAGAAATCATAAAGGCTATTGTCAAGTCACCAATACCACTGTCAGAAGAGGAGATAAAATCTGCTATTTCCGGCAATTTCGACCGGACTACCTTTTACCGAACTTTTAAAACGCTTATTGCAAAAGAGGTCATTCACAAAATCGTAATTGACAATACCCTTATAAAATATGCAATTACCGAAAAGCAAAACCGAACCAGGCAACATGCCCATTTTTATTGCCTGAGATGTAGCAGGGTGTATTGCATTCCTGAGGTAAATTGGGAATATAAAGATTTGCCCGGTAAGTATAAACCCGAACAGGCAGAGCTATTAATAAAAGGATATTGTACAAACTGTAAGTAATCAAAGATATGGATAGCAGAATCCCGGTAACCATTATAACAGGCTTTTTAGGGGCTGGAAAAACAACCCTGCTCAATCAATTGATAAAAGACCATCCTAAAAAAAGGTTTGCCATTATTGAGAATGAATTTGGAGAAATAGGAATTGATGGTGGCTTGATAGTAGGTACAGACGAAAATATTTTTGAACTCTCGAATGGCTGTATTTGCTGTTCGCTAAGTGAGGGTTTTTACGAAACAATTAAAAAGCTGTTAGACAGCCCATATCCGTTTGACCACTTGTTGGTTGAAACCACTGGAATAGCCGATCCTGATTCGATTGTAAAGGCGTTCCTTTCATCGGAAAGTATACAGCTGAATTTTAGGATCGACAGCGTTATTTGCCTTGCCGACTGTGAAAATATGGAAGACCTGATGGATGAACAACCTGAGGTAAGAAAACAATTGACTTTGGCCGATTTGGTGCTTCTTAATAAAGCTGACACCATTCGCGCGGAATACTTGACAGAACTTCAAAAAGTAATTGGTAGTATAAATCCCATGGCTACAATTTATCCAGTCAAATTCGCAAAAGTTGATGCTGTTAATTTACTTGACTTAAATGCCTTCTCAGCGAAAACAATAGAGAAGTCTACTTTGTCATTTCAAAATTTATCGGTTTTTGGTGATTCAATTATTAATCAATCTTCCTTCTTAACCAAGCCGGCACATCACCACCATAAACACGACATTAAATCGTTGGGCTTCATTATCCCAGGAAGTTTTGACAGGAACAAATTCAACCTTTGGATGCAGAACTTTCTGTTCTTTAATCAAGATACTGTATTCAGGGTCAAAGGTATTGTGAGTTTTATTGATATCCCTGAAAAACAAATCTTCCAGGCGGTTAGAAGTAATTACATGCTTGAACCCGGCACAGAATGGGGAGCTGAAACCCGTTTTAGCAAACTCGTTTTTATTGGCAAAAAATTAGATCACGACAAACTTGAAGATAATCTGTACCAATTACTTGGAACACCTGTTGAAGAAATCAATTAACAAACAGAATATTAAATGGAAATACGATCACGACAACATAAACCGGAATTATATAAAGAAATATCAGATTATTTCTCTGCACTTTTTGGCGGGGGCAAAACCAAAAAATTTTTATCTGAACAAAATGATATTGTTTTTACAATAGGCGAGTACTTGTTTTTGTGGCAACAAAACAATGAAAAAACAGAAGTGCCGGCAAGGTTCACTTTTGTTTTTAGTAAAGAGAATGATAAATGGAAAATTTTTCACCGCCATTCTTCCATACTTCAGGACAATAAATACTTAAAAATGAAACGAAATGAAAATTTCTGCCGATAACATTGGGATGGCAAGCTCAAGTTTATGCCTTGTCCATTGCATAATAACCCCGTTTGTTTTTATTGCCCAGGCTTGCGCAGTAAGCTGTTGCGCTGAAAGCCCTGTTTGGTGGCGGACAATAGATTTCCTGTTTCTGACCATATCCTTTGTAGCTGTTTATTTTGCTGCCAAAAAAAGTTCAAAAAAGTGGGTAAGGTTTACGTTCTATATTTTATTTGGCATACTTAGCTTTTTAATTGTAAACCATCACACCGGAATTGCCACATTGCCGGTTCAACTGCTTTATGTATCTGCTTTTTTGTTGTTTGCATTGCATTTGTTCAATAAAAAGTATTGTCAGTGTTTGAATAATTGTTGTGAAATTTAATATCTCATATATATGACCAAAAAATTACCCGTAACCGTATTAAGCGGTTTTTTAGGAGCAGGGAAAACTACTTTGCTCAACCACATACTGCATAACAAAGAAAATCTTCGTGCTGCCGTTATAGTAAACGACATGAGCGAAGTAAACATAGATGCCCAACTGGTTGAAAACGAAAATGTGCTGTCACGTACAGATGAAAAACTTGTGGAAATGAGTAACGGATGTATTTGCTGCACCTTACGCGAAGACCTTGTGAAAGAAGTAGAAAAACTGGCAAGACAAAACCGATTCGACTATCTACTTATAGAAAGTACAGGAATTAGCGAACCGATACCTGTAGCACAAACATTTACCTATGCCTTTGAGGAATCAGGAGTTGATCTTACACAATGGGCAACCCTGGATACCATGGTAACCGTAGTGGATGCCTTCAATTTTGAAAAAGATTTTGACAGTCCTGACACCATAGCAAATCGGGGCATGAATGATGATGATCCTGATGACCAACGCACCATTGTCAACCTGTTGACCGATCAGGTTGAATTTGCCAATGTGATTATCATTAATAAAGCCGACTTAATTAGTCCTGAAAAATTGGAAGAATTGAAATCGATGATTCATAAACTTAACCCGGGAGCCAAAATACTGGACTCCATCTTTGCAAAGATTGACTTGAAAGAAATTGTAAACACAGGGCTTTTCAACTTCGAAGAATCCTCTTCTGCGGCAGGCTGGATCAAAGAACTGGAAGGAGAACATACCCCGGAAACTGAAGAATACGGTATTTCTTCGTTTGTTTTTCGGGACAAGCGTCCTTTTCATCCTGCACGGTTCTGGAATTACGTTACCCGGGAATGGGACGCTGCCATTATCCGTAGCAAGGGGCTGTTCTGGATTGCCTCCCGGCCCGATTCAGCCTTAAACTGGAGCCAGGCCGGAGGATCACTACGGGCAGACAGGGCCGGCGTATGGTGGGCTTCCCTTAATACCAAAGAACGTAACCAACATCCGGCTTTTCAGCAAAACGAAGAATACATTATGAGCAAATGGGACAAGCGTTTTGGCGACAGGCAAAATGAACTCGTCTTTATTGGTCAGGATATGGAAGAAGAGGCCATAAAACAGGAATTAATAGAGTGTCTGTGCACTGAAGAAGAAATTCGTGGCATGGAGCTGAAAAAGCATATTTTTTTGGATGAATGGCCGGTTTAATTTATATAAATAACACAAAAATGATTCTAAGTGGATTGGAGATAGAGAAGCAACTGGGCAAGGGAATTGTTATCGAGCCATTTGCGAAGGAACAGGTAAATCCGAACAGCTATAATCTTCGCTTACATAACGAACTTGTCGTTTACGATAAGCCTGAGTTGGATATGAAACAAAACAATTCCTGGAACAATTTAACGATTCCTGAAAACGGTTTGTTCCTAAATCCTGGCAAGTTATACCTGGGCAGGACGGTTGAATATACCGAAACACTGCAATTTG
This sequence comes from Prolixibacteraceae bacterium, assembly GCA_028282195.1. Classification (GTDB taxonomy): domain Bacteria; phylum Bacteroidota; class Bacteroidia; order Bacteroidales; family Prolixibacteraceae; genus Sunxiuqinia. The sequence continues at coordinate 43,109 of JANQII010000315.1, read as the reverse complement.
TACCCATGCTTGAGGGCCGTTCTTCGATTGGTAGACTGGGATTATTCGTTCATGTAACAGCCGGTTTTGGTGATGTAGGATTTAAAGGGTACTGGACGCTTGAAATGTTTTGTGTTCAGCCCGTAAAAATATATCCATTCGTGCCTGTTTGTCAGATTTACTATCATACTATTAAGGGAGAATATAAACTTTATAATGAAGGAAAATATCAAAATAACAAAGGCATACAGGCAAGTTTATTGTATCAAGATTTTGAAATAAATGTTGAAAAATGAGAACTCAGCAGAAATAAAAACAAATAATTAAATAAGTATTATTATGAAAGTAGCTTACATTTTTAAAACCAACATGGCTTCAACATTTCAGTTAGCAACCATGATTTTACCACAATTGGAGCAAAAAAGGCATGGAGTAGAAGTGGTAGGTATGTTCTTTTTTGACGATAATGCTTACGTACTAAGAAAAGGAAACGAAACCGGCGAGCGGCTTAATAAACTAGCCAAAGAAAGTGGAATGCTAATCATGGCTTGTGACCAATGTGCCATGAGGCGTGACCTGGCTGAGGGAGATTTTGATCAATGTGGTACTGGAAGTGTACAACCTAAAAATATGATTGAAGTTGGTCAGGTAGGTTGTTTTCCTCAGTTGTATAGTGCATTAAGTGGCAATATGCCAAACTTGGTTATTACGCTTTAAAGAATAAAGTCAAAAATGTCCGAAATCTCACTCAAGACCATCATACGGTTTAACCCAATTAAAAAAAGTCTAAAATATGAACAATTATAAAGCGGTTGATTTAGAAGATGGTATCCGTTTCCTGCCTCAATTTACAAAACGCGGGGGGTTTTTACCTGTAGCAGTGCAGGAAACAGTAACCGGCCGGGTTTTAATGCTGGCATCGGTTAACCGGGAAGCACTGGATAAAACCTTTGAAACCGGGCTTGCCACCTTTTGGAGTATAACACGCGACAAACTCTGGACGAAAGGTGAAACATCTGGCGACTACCTAAAGATTGATGAGATTTATGTTGATTGCGACCAGGATGCCTTGGTGTACAAGGTAACATTGGCTGGATCAGGAGTATGTCATACATTTGATAAAACAGGAAAACACCGTTTATCGTGTTTTTACAGGAAGGTGGATATTCAAAGCAAAAAACTACACTATTTTGAAGGGGAAAAATGACAATGAATGAAATCTGGATAAATGCATTATTGAGCACAGTTATAGTAAGCGTAGCCTCTTTCGCAGGCGCATTATTCCTGGCTTTCAAAATTAAATTGTTGCAGAAAATTGTATTCGTGCTGGTAAGCTTTGCGGTGGGTGCACTATTTGGCAATGCTTTTTTTATTTTAATTCCCGAATCACAGGAAATGCTTGGAAACAGTCTTCAAATGGGACTACTGGTCGTTGGAGGCATTGTTTTGATGTTTATTGTTGAAAAATTAATCCATTGGCAACATAACCACAATGTTGAGGGCATTAAACACGAAGCTCCTCTTGGGTATATTAGTCTTTTTACCGACGGGCTGCATAATTTTATTGACGGTATTCTTATTGCCTCGTCCTGGATGGTATCAGCTGAAATTGGTTTAGCCACAACATTAGCAGTAATTGCGCACGAAATACCGCAGGAAATTAGCGATTTTGGCATATTAATACATGCCGGTTTTTCAAGAAAGAAGGCACTTTTCTTTAATTTTTTAGCTGCATGTACTGCTATTGCCGGGGCAATTGGTACCTTGTTGCTGGATACATTGTTAACAAATATTTCAACATATATATTACCACTTGCAGCAGGAGGATTTGTATATTTAGCCGGTTCTGACCTTATACCGGAGTTGCACCGTGAAAAGTCCGTACGCAAAAACACACTGCAATTAATAGTTATGCTAATGGGACTTGCACTTATGCTTTATATAGGTCAAAACCACGAACACCATCATGAGCACCATCATGAGCATACCGAAGAATGTAACCATGACCATTAAAAAAGTGTCAGGGAATTATGGATTTTAAAAATGCAGCTTAATTGTGATTATAAAAACGAACATTATTACTATATTCAATTGTAAACATATAATTTAAACAAAATGATAACCAAAGAACAAGTTTTAAATGCCCAAAAAAAATGGGCCTCGGGAGTAGTGAAAATTGGTTCACTAAAAAATAACAGGCTGGAATGTGAAACATTTACAAGTGATTTTCTGGATAAACTTTATGCTTTTGAAGCAGGCCCTGTTCTATTTAAACCTACTAAATGTGCCACAGAACAATTCAGACCTATTAAGCTAGAAGCTTTATCCTATTTTATTGCAGGAGAAGATCGTGCATGTGAAGAGGACAAAGGCTTTGCAATTAACCCCTGGACAAACGTAAGGTTTGAGAATGCTGGCTTTATTTTTGAGGAGAATCGTGCGATTGCAATGGGAAATTACTTTTTTACCGATTTGGATGGCAATGAAGCAAAGGTGGAATATACATTCGGATATAAGTTAGTTGGTAATCAACTGAAAATTGATTTGCACCATTCTTCCTTTCCTTACAACCCTTAATATTTTGGGTTGTTCGGAAACATCTGTAAATAATCAGAAAATTTTGATTTGTTATCTTAAAATCTTACTATTTTCCGCCAAAAGAACCGGACAATGTAATCATAGGCATCAAGTATTCAAGTAATTGTAATTATGACATCTATTAAAACAGAAAACCTCTCCTTTCAATACCCTGGTGGAAAAGCGTTGAACTTCCCCGATTTACAAATTGGAGAAAATGAATCATGGCTGCTTACAGGAAACTCAGGTAGCGGAAAAACTACTTTACTTCATCTGATTGCCGGCATATTAATCCCAACTAACGGAGCACTGACAATTGCCGGCAAATTGGTTAACGCTTTAAAACCAACAGAACTTGATGCATTCAGGGCACAACACATTGGCATGGTTTTTCAAAAAAGCTACTTTATCGATGCCTTAAGTATGCATAAAAACCTTTTGTATTTCGCCGAATTATCTGGAAATAAGGCAGACAGAGAGTTTATGAATAAGTTATTGACCAATCTGGGTATAGCCCAATTGTCGCACAAGAAACCGGCAACACTCAGCAGCGGAGAACTTCAGCGTTTTTCAATTGCCCGTGCCATGATAAATAAACCCGGCATTATTTTGGCTGATGAGCCTACGTCGAGCCTGGATGATGATAATTGCAAACGTTTTACCGAACTAATTATTGGCATTTGCAATAGTTACAACGTAACGCTTATAGTAGCAACGCACGATGCCCGGTTGAAAAAAGAATTTGTAAATACAATCCAACTGAATTGAGTATGCTGACAATACTAAAAATATCACTGGCAAAATTGTTCCATAAGCCCTACAACAGTGCGTTAAGTGTACTTTTATTTGCAATAGGGGTAGCACTTATTTCGCTAATCATTAAAACAGAGACCTTTCTCAACAACCAATACAAAACCAATATGGCCGGTATTGATTTGGTGGTCGGGGCAAAGGGCAGCCCCTTGCAACTCATATTATCTTCGGTGCTACATATAGATGCCCCTACGGGAAATATCCCGCTCGGTGAAGTGCAAAAAGTGCAAAAAAATCCTTTGGTTAAACAAACGATCCCAATTGCTTTGGGCGATAGTCATAAAGGCTTCCGCATTGTAGGCACCAATACCGATTATTTGCAACTGTATGCATGCGAATTTCAAAAAGGTAATTCGTTCTCTGAACCATTGGATGCTGTTATTGGGGCAAATGTTACCGAAAAGACTGGATTGAAAATCGGGGACACATTTACCGGTGTGCACGGATTTTTGGACGAAGGGCATAGTCACGACGATTTTCGTTACACGGTAACCGGGGTGCTGAAAAAGTCAGGAAATGTTACTGACAACCTCATACTAACCCCCCTTGAAAGTGTTTGGATGGTACATGACCATAGCCACAGCCACAATGAACATGGTGAACCCGGGGAAGAAGAACATATTCATGATGAAAATGATAATCACCATCATCATGAGCATGACGGGACATGTAATCATGAAGATGAACATCATGAGCACCATGAAACATGCACCCATAAAGAGGGGCACCATGAACACCATGAAGGTCATAACCATGCCGATGAAACACTGGAGCATCTACGCCATAAACTTTCGCATGGGGAAGAATTGACCGAAGAAGAAGCCAGATTGTATAACGAGCTGAAAGGCGAACTGGTTGTGAAAAACACGAAACCATCTGAGGCAATCACCGCTTTGCTGGTTTTTTATAAAAATCCACAAGCAGCAGTAAGCCTGCCCAGGGCCATCAACCAAAATACCTCCATGCAAGCCGCCTCGCCGGCAATTGAAATGAACAGGCTCATTTCTATGTTGGGAATGGGGCTCAATACCTTAAGGCTGCTGGCATGGATAATTATTCTTATCTCAGCACTCAATATTTTTATTTATCTGCTAAATATATTCAATCAAAGCATTTACGAAATCGCGCTTTTACGCCTTGCAGGGGCTTCGCGTCTTAAAGTTGTATCTTTACTCTATGCTCAGGGAATAATTCTGGCAGTTTCCGGTTGGTTCATAGGTATAATCGTCTCCTATTTGATTTGGGCTTATTTACCCCAGTTTGAACTTGGCAGTTATTTCGATTACGGGGTTTTTTACAAAGAATTGATCCTATTGGTGTTTTGTACAGGCGTAGGCCTTTTAGCTGCTTTTATACCAGCAATAAAAGCGTATAAGAATAACCTACATTTTACGTTAAGCCGTTAATCATGAGGGTCAAATTACTTGTAATTTATATTATTATACTCACCACGTTTTCGTTAAATGCACGAAACCAATCGAAGGAAAATGCCTGGAGTTTATTGCTGAAGGATGTTAAAATCGGATACATCTATTCCCTGAAATATGACGCACTACTGCCAAAACCAAGATTTGGTAAAGAACTGAAAAAATTGGATGGACAGACCATAACAATCAAAGGATTCTTTTTGCCCCTGGATTTAACCGGAGACCTATTTGTTATTTCCTACAACCCAATGAGTACGTGTTTTTTCTGCACTGGAACCGGACTTCAATCTATTATAGAATTAAATGTATTGCCCGAACATTTAAAAAAATTTAAACGGCTAAGAACAGACAACTATTTTCAGGTAAAAGGCAAATTAAGACTTAATGCAGATACTTCTGAACATCTTATTTATATTCTTGATGAAGTGGAATTTGTACAATTGATTAAATAATAACTAAATAGTTTTTACAAGTAAAATAATGGTATAAGATGTTATGATTTTAGCTTTGAAACAACAAGCATATCATTTCCAATCAATAAATATAAACTCAACGAAAAACCGACAGGCAACAAAAGACCACAGCTTGCATATGATTTCTTAGCAACGAGTTGATAAAAATCTTCATCCTCCGAAAATGGAATTATATCCGGAATTGCATTTGCTAATTTAAGCTCTTTAATTTGATCCACTACTTCATTAGAATGGCCACATTCACCGGCAAGTTTTGCCGCAAATAAAGGATTAAACTGAACATGTTTACTGTGTGTGTCCAGATGCCCTTCAGCGAGCTTAATCCCCTTTCCAAACATGATCGCCAGATTGATATTCTTAATCCCTTCTTCAACTGTCAGTTTTATGGTTTCACCAATCAGGTTTCCAAAATGAATAAAAGCAAGCTGTGGCAAATGTTTAAAACGGTCTTTTATTTGCTTCTCACTACGTTTTCCGGATGTTAGCACAATCTCATGGCATCCGCTTTTTTGGGCAACTTTTATTTGCTGTTTAATGCTTGACAGGAAGGCTTCATTAGAGAATGGACTGACAACTCCTGTTGTTCCAATAATTGAAATTCCACCTACCACTCCTACCCTTGGATTAAATGTTTGTTTGGCCAAGTCTTCGCCTTCAGGCACAAAAGGGATTACATCAAAGCCACTTTCAACTTCATATTCAAAAGCCATCTGCATCAATAAATCACTGATTGTTTTTCGGGGAACAGGATTAATTGCAGGTCCGCCAACGGGTACCTCTAAACCTGATAAAGTAACTCTGCCAATACCCTCACCTTGCAAAAAACGTATACCTTCTTGTTCCGAGAAACGAAGCTCGCAACCAATCTCTTTGGCATGTGTAACGTCCGGATCATCTCCAGCATTTTTAATTACAACACAAGAAGTAACATGTTTAGTAAGCTTTTCAGGAAATACTAAGAACTTAACCCTATCTCCTGCAGGGATTTCAACCTCAACATCGCCCGGAAATTCGCCTTCTGAGAGTGCAATAAAGTTGGCCTTTGTTGCTGCCAAGACACAAGTTCCTGTTGTATATCCACTTTCCAAATCAGTCCCTTTCTTTAGCAAAATTCTTTTCAATAAATATATTCGCTGGAGCAATTCTTTTTGCGAATAAACCGTAAATTCACTTTTGGGAAGCTCAGGCCTTTTAACGATCCACAACGGAAGATTCAATTTTTCGGCTGCTTCAACTTTACTTTCAAAAAAACCAGAGCTTCCGCTTTCTTTACTAATTAGAATTTTAGCTTTTGTTTTCTTAGTTAAATCAATAATTGTTGATGCATCATTATTCGGCTGAACAGAAAAGATTTGTCGCTCAGGTATTCCAAACTCATGGGCTTTTCGTCTGCTCAGTTCTGTATCTAAAATTCGAAAATAAGCATCGCGTTTTTTCCAAATGTTTTTGAAATGCGGAATTGTTTGCACACCTGTTAAAAATAATATTTCTTCAAAATTACTTTCTTCAAGTGCCTTATTCAATTGCTCATAGGAATCAAAATAGTGAATTTTTGGAGAAGACATTTTTGGGAATTTTCTTTCAAACCGGAGAACTGTCAACTCAAGTTCTGTTGCTACCTTAAAAATGTTTTCATGCAAGTTAACGGCAAAAGGATGAGCTGCATCAATAATAAGACGAATGGAATTATCAATACAAAACGTTTTCATTTCTTCTTCATCCAGTCCACCCTGAATTAAGGTACCACCAATTTCTATATCACTATTCGTTTTAGTTGAATACCAATATTGCTCCCCTACAAAATCTAACACTTTATATGTAAGCTTTCCTTCTGTTGTGCCTCCAAAAACAAGTATCATTGAATTCTATTTACTTCCCTTCACGGAAAGCGTGTGTAAACTTCTTATCGTACAATTTTGAAAAGCCCGAACGATTATCAATTGCTTTTCCTACTACAATCATCGTGTTCATTTTAAGCTTGTTATCCTCAACAGTCTGGGCTAAATCTTCCAGCTTGCAGCGATAAATTCTTTCATCTTTCCAGGTCAGTTTATAGCAAACCGCCACGGGGGTTTCCGGAGGATAATGCTCCAGCAAATCCCTTTCAATCTTTTTAGCAATTGAAGCACTCAGGTAAATACACATGGTGCTTTGCGATTTTGCCAGTTTATGAAGCTGTTCCCGTTCAGGCATGGGTGTCCTTCCTTCACCCCTGGTCAGGATTATAGTTTGTACTTCTTCCGGAATGGTAAACTGTGACTTCAAGGCCGCTGCCGCTGCCTGAAATGAGGAAATACCCGGAGTAATATGATAGCTCCAACCTAACTGGTCCATCACTGCCATCTGCTCCTGAATGGCTCCATATATGCAAGGGTCACCGGTATGCAAACGAACGACAAACAAGCCACGGTCATAAAATGGTTGCATGGTTTCTATCTGAGTGTTTAAATCCATTCCTGCAGAACTTTTTACTACACAGCCTGATTTGGCATAGTGGGTTAATTCCTTCGGGACAAGGCTTCCGGCGTATAAAATCAGATCAGCTGTTTGTAACATCTGCTTTCCCCGAACAGAAACCAGCTCCGGATCTCCGGGCCCGGCACCCACAAACTCTACAAATCCTTTACGTTCATTTTCACTATGAATTGAAACAGCATATGTAAAGTACTTATCCTTAACTTTCAATTTTGTTTTCTCAACCAACAGGTTATTTCCCGACAAATGCATAGCTGCTGCTTCTGAAACGCTGGCACTTCCGGTTACACTTTTCACTTTATCTGATGGATTAGCAACTTCATATTCAGCCAAAGTTTCGGCACTAAAAAATTGAATTGGCAGATTGTATTTTTTACTGAAATGTAAAAATGCAGCTTCATCTTCTTTAATTTCAGCTGACCCCAGTGATGCAACCGAAGAAAAAGACAAACCTTTTTCTTCAATACTGGAAATAAGTTCTTTTTCAAATAACTGAGAATAAACATTCGCCTGCGATCCAAAACCGATTTGCAATACTTTAGGCCTGTAAAAAATAGCTTTAGTCCCAAAATCATGAAGAAATGGCGATACAGCCAAAATTACTTTAAACTCCGACAAGTCAACTTCTTCCGCATTATAAAAAACATTAACATGATCAGGCAAACTGTTTTCCAGGAATAAAGTTCCTTTATCGCGTACTTCCAACAGTAAGGCGGTTTTTTCGCTATTCACAAACTTTGCCATTAGTGAAGTGAGCTTACCCGGGCATTCCAGTGTCCAATCAAAACGCTGTGGTAATAAGTCCAACTGCCACAAACCGGAAGTATCACTTACGGTAGTAATTACGGGTGTAGCTCCCAGCAATGCTGCCAATTCTGTTGCCAATTGATTTGCCCCACCAAGATGACCGGAAACAACAGGTTGAACAAACAGCCCATTTGCATCGATATTTATTACAGCCGGATCATTCTTTTTATCTTCCAAAAAAGGTGCAATTTCACGAACACAAATTCCAAGCGCACCAATAAAAACAAGCACTTTGTTTTCCAGCCATAGTTTTTCATAGTTTTTGGGTGAACGGAGCGTTTGAGCTTCAAAACCAGCATCCAGCAATCGTTGTGATTGCTGCAAACCTTTATCTGAGTGTATAATTATTGTTTTCATATCGTTTTTCGTTTTGCAACCAAAATGATAATTGGATTAAACTCCTCAACAGCTATAACTTGCTGTACTGTGATTGTGAAATTATTAGCTGAACACCACGAGCAAAATCGGGTGCGACTTTCGGAACTAACAGAGTTAAAAGCTAAAACAGCATTCTGCTCCATTCGATAACTTAAATCATCAAGTATTTCCTCCATCTTTCCTCCATAGCCACCTAAAAATACAGCATCGGGCTTTGGCATTCCTTCTTTATCTAATTCCAGATAATCACCAATGAACAACTCAATTCCAGGAGTTTGAAACTTTTGAGCATTTTGAATAATGAGCGATTCAGATTCTTTTCGTTTTTCAAAAGCGCTAATTTGCAGATGCGGGTGATTTAATTTTGCCTCAATGGAAATACTTCCTGTACAAGCGCCAACATCCCAAAATACTTTTTTGCCGTGTAATTCCATATAAGCCAGGGTTGCTAAGCGAACAGGCATCTTGGTTATCATCTTTGGACGACCATCAAGTGGCTTGAATTCATTTTCGGGAATTCCCTTTTTAGGTATTGCGTTGTCAGTCTTCTCTAAATAGAAACAATTGGGATGTTTAAAATCCAGCACCAAAGCTTCTTCCAATGTAAGTTTCAGGAATCGTTCGTTCTCTCCTCCCAAGCGTTCCCCATAATACATTTGATAATTAGAATATCCGTAATCCAACATACGTTTTGCGATTGATGCAGGGGTATTCTTCTTGTCTGTTAGAATTCCCATTTTGCAGACTCCCTGAATTAACGCTTTATCAAACTGCTCCCATGAACGGCCGGTAAGCGATATAGTCTGAAATTCACCGTAAGGCAACTGAAACCGATGCGCTAATAATTGCAAGGAATTAAAATCTGGTAAAATTTCAATTTGTGCTAAAGGAAGTTCTCGTTTCAATGTAATTCCAATGCCATAAAATAACGGATCACCGGAAGCAAAGACCACCCAATCCTTTTTTGATTCGTCAATTGCCTGATAAAGTTTATTTAAGGGAACTTCAATAGTTTGCCATCTATAACCCTCCGGAAGAAAATCACCAACAAGTTCATGATGACGATTTCCCCCCGCAAATCGTTTTACCGATTGAATTATTGCATGTTCCTTTCTTGTAAATTCAGGAATCCGATCAGATATTCCGATTATTGTTATTTTCATTCTTTTGTTTTTTAGTTTTCAATTGTCGGACGCCTGCCTATCGATAGACAAAGTATTTACCGGTGGTGTAAGTTTTGTTGCCGATAACGTGCAATTCATTTTTCAAACCGGTACAATTTTGATGCGGGCTAAAAACGCTGAACCTCACCTTTGCCCTCGGTTTGAACTGTCAAGTAATCCTTGACAGTTGAATTTTCCTGCAATTCACCTTCCTCAAAAATGTTTTTTATGTGCAAACTGATATTTTGTTTAGTTGTCTGGAAAAGCTCAACATAATGTGACCAACTCAATTTGTGCGACAGTGTCGCATAAATTGGATATTCGTCATACAAATGCCTCATTCTTTGAATATTACTCACACTAAATCCTTTACTGTGGAGTATTGAAAGGTCTTTCGATAAACGTTCTAATAAGCCGCTACCGTATTCGGCTCTCTGTTTTCCATCTTGCTCAAACTCAACAATATGTTCGCCAACTTTCCAGTAAGTTTCTGTTATATGCTGATTAACTGCTGCTGCTGCTTTCTCTTTTCCTTCGGTATATGTTACCGATATTTTGGAAATCAGTTTGTGATAGTTATTTGATGGGTTCATGTTTATTGTTTTCATGACACTTTAGTTTTAAATATTGCGCAAAAGTTAATGTGAAAACTTTTAGTTTTCCCTCATAGTAGTGAAATTCATTCTCGGCAACCTTTTTAGGATTCATATTATTGCTGCCAATAAATGGAAATATATTTAATGCAAAAATATAATCCATTTCATTTTGAATAAAAGCGGGGTCAACAATCTCAACTGAAACATCTTTATTGTAACGTAATGCAGTTTTTAAAGATTCGTTAATGTGTTCATCATTAAATGAATATCCTACTATTGTAATCATTTTTGATAAATAGCAATCTTTATCGAATGCAGATTGGAGCTGTTTATAAGGGGTTAATGAGGATTTTTGAGTTTTTTGATAACCAGTAATTATGTTTGTTACTTGAATAGTTTTTCCTTTTTCTGCCTGAATGGAAGCAGGCGTATTATTAACATGAGAACCAATAACTAATGTTTTTACTATTTCAGGATTTGGTAAACTGTCTTTATCCAGGCCTATTACATCCCAATATACAGAACCATGTAAACTGTAATGGATATTTGAAGAAGTATCAGACAAAATTCGAAGAATATCTGGACGGTAATGATAATCATTTGATGAGTGATTTAAGAAACCATCAAAACATTCAATTTCTTCTTTTTCTAACAAGCATTTGAAAAGACAATCATAGTTTAATGTATAAAGCCTTAATATATTACTTTTAGCCAAAGCTTTCATCCATTGCCTAAAATTCAGACTAACCTCACTATCTTTATCAATTACTGAATGACCATCTGTATCCCAAGAATATTCAGATACGATGTTGCTAATTTTAGACAATAACTGGTTTATTAAATGTTGAAGAAAAAACTGATTAGGTTTTTCTTTCCAAAATGCATAACCTGAATAGGGATAATCTACACCTTTGGGAATTTGAAGCTGAAAGCCATGATTTAATTCACCGATTCCTCCTATTGTTGAGAAGTTATATATCTCAGATAAATCTCGTTCCTCTAAAAAGGCTTTCAATAAAGAGGGGGTTTGCGTTTCACTATTAAAGCCTGAGTGATAAATAACTAGTTCCTCAATAACATTAATAATTGTTTCAAAGTTAATTTCATAGTCTTGATAACCACATTCAATGAATCTTTGATAAATGAATTCAGTTATTGTTTTGTCAGTGCCTTTGATTTTAAAACCTGACTTTCTAATAGTTTCGGTTATTTTAGGGGTAGGTGGAGCTCCCCAATCTATTACAGCACCCGCACCAAATAAAAATAATTCACTCGGTTTATCCATTAGCTTCCCTCCACAATTTCAATTTCTTCTTTACTCAAACCATACAATTTGTAAACCATTTGGTCTATTTCTTTGTCGGTTTTCTCGATTTCGGATTTGATGGATTCAAGCTCCGGTTTTTTGTTCTCAAAAACTTCCATCCAATCTATTTTGTCTGATTTTGAGAGTTTTTCTCCACCTGAATTTTTAATCGCTTTGTTTAATTCTTTTATGAAATCGGAGAATTCAATTTCGTGCCAGTTCTCTAATTTGCGACTTAGTTTTTCAATGGCAAATTGGGATATTAAATACTTGATGAATTTCGAAGTTAGCGTTTGCTGATTTTTTGTAAGCGAAAGCATTTTTTCAACCAAAGCGGTTAATTCGTGCGAGTTAAGTTCGGGAATCGGAATTTGCCCAAAATATTTCCAGATTAACTGGCAGCCGTTCTGTATTTGAGTACAATATTTTGTAATCAGCCACCAACCCATTTTTGAGTTTAAAACTCCAAGCAGTGATTTGTTTTCAGTTGGAATAAACCAAATCGAGTTATTACAGAATAATCCTTGTTCATCGTAAATAAAACAGGGTTTTACCTGAAAAACCTGATACATTATTTTTGGTTTTGTGAACTCATCATGATAAGCTATTGTGTCTTGTGTTTCAAACCATTTATTACCCGTTTTTTTGCGACTACCTTTTCTGCCTGTTTGTTCTAAACGTTCATGTCCAAAACTTAATAAATAATCTTTTATAGAAGGGTAATTATCGATTTCTAACTCCAAGGCAGGAAACGTTCCAATTAGATATGAACTACTTTGACAAGTACGCCATGGAATCATATCTCTTCCCTGTAGTACAGGCTTTAATATTTCTTCTGCATTATTGTTGCTTTTAACAATACTTTGTTTAGTTTCTTCATCAATTATAAAAGCTTCAGTTAAGCCCGATTTAATTCCATAGTAAGCATTGCCATTTATAAAATCAGAAAGTTTGGTAAATTTTATTTTCAGTCTTTCCAGAAAAGCCTGTTCTTTTTGTGATGAGATTACCCAGGTTTCGCCACTAAAGGAGCTGCTCTCAAAAAACTCTGCGGTATCCAGTACGTTTGTTTTAAAGTCAGTTGAGTTGGATTCTTTTAAAACCGAAACGGAGATTTCTTTTTGCGATTCTGCTTTTTGTGAAGTGAAAATACAGGGATAAGTTGTTGCGCCATCAAAAACTTGAATATCGCCAAAATCAATCAATTCAAACATTTTGTATTTCAGGAAATACTTGCGCAATGGTTTCCCGTAGCCCGCCTGCAACCATTTATTGGGCATAATGTACGAAATTAATCCGTTGGATTTTAGCAGGTTGATTCCCTTTTCAACAAACACACAATAAATATCGCCTTGACTATGGAAAGTTTCGTAACCAGCATTTTTAAGTGCAAGCGATGTCTCTTTTATTTTTTCCAGATGAACATACGGCGGATTCCCAATCACCACATCGAAGCCACCGGAATATTCGGTGCGGAAAGCATGAGCGCGGGAAATACACATTTCTTCCGTTAGGTTTTGAACTGTTTTGTTGTCGGACAACTCGTGTTTTTTCCGGTTGTTTTGTATATAGGCAATGGTGTTATCAAGTTGTTCATTACTTGTTATTTCTTTGTGGTCGAATTTGCTTGCCCACAGGTGGTGTTGCGTTTTTCCTCTTTGGGGAGCATGCTTTCCTCTTTCCTCAGAGTACGCCGGAGCATGCTCCGGCGTACCAGGACTTTCCCCTGATTCTTTTCGGGGAGCATGCTCCCCTTGCTCTGTCCCTGGTATTGTGCGCCCCATAGCAATATTGCACGCCCGTGCCGACATTGCCTTTAGCTTTTGGACTATTTTCGGTAATTCTTCTTCGGTGCAGGCAACTATAAAATGGGCATGATCGCCACAAATGTTATAGGCAACCATGTTTAGTTTGTCCTTTTTGACAATTCCTGCAATGGTTTCGGTTACAATTACTTCTTCTTTTTCCGATAACCAAACAGGTTTGCCTTTTTTCACATAGTTGTCGAACATGCGTTGCGAATAACGCGAATTGTGGGTTGATGTTGTTACATGCCAGGCTTTTTTAATTTTCTTTTTGAAAATATTTGGAAATTCCTTTTGCCAATTAAAAGCTTTATCGCCTGCAACATTGGGGTCATCAATCAATGAGTTTCCGCATTTAATATTGTTGCTGAGCGTGTTTAGTTTTCTTCCCTTTTGTGCGGTTCGTAGCCAAAGCGAAAGTTTGGCAATTTCAACCGATTCTTCATTCAAGTCAACGCCGTAAATATTTTTCTCCAAAATATCGGTGGTAATGTCGGAGAAAATAATGGCACCGCCAAAAAGTTGGGCACGGAGTTCATCAATTTTTTTATGTTCTTCTATTAAAAATTCAAGTGACTGGTTTAAAAAAGCCCCCGAACCACAAGCAGGGTCGAGAATGGTTAAACTTAAAAGCCAGTTTCGGTAATCGTCCAGTTTTTTGCCAAGGGTGCGGACAATCTCCTTTTTCCGGTTTTTCCTGCCCCTTGCATATTCTTCGTCAATAATTCCAAATTCATCCCTTTTTTCTTCGCAGAGTTTTCCAACCGTATTTTCAACAATGTATTTGGTAATGTATTTTGGGGTGTAAAAGATTCCGTCTTTTTTGCGTTTCGATATTCGGGGAGCATGCTCCCCTTTTTCTGCCTGAGTGCTGCCTGAGTGCGCAGAAGCATGCTTCTGCGTCCTGGCGTGCTCCCGTGCACTATTGGCTATTTCGGCTTGCACGTTTTCAATTTCACCCAGCGAGTGTTCAAAAATATGCCCAAGGATGTTTACGTCAACATCGGTTTCAAAATCGTATTTGCTTAAGCGCAGCGTGTGTTCGTGCAAAATATTATCATCAATCCTAATATTGTCCAGAATTTCATCAGGTTTAAAAAGTCCACCGTTGTAAGCGTAAATGTCGTACTTCTTGCCTTTGAACCCGGTGTTCATGTACCCGAAATACTTTTTAAACCGCGAGTACAATGGAAAATATTCGTCGTACTCGTCTTTTAAATTTGTCCACTGTTTTACAATTTCACTGATTGAATTGGGTGGGAGCAACAACCTGTCCTCGGCAAAAAAGATAAACAGAAAACGGTCGAGCAGTTTTTGTGTTTTTTTGAAAAGCAGAAGTTTGTCGGTCCCGGGATTGTTTTTTACAAGGTTATTGTAAATCGCCTCACGAAACTTTGAATAATCGGCATATAATTTCTTAGTGATGTTTTCCTCCTGCAAAACCGATGATTCCTTGATTTTTAAAGGTAAATCGTTTAATAAGTTATCTTTTGCCAAACAAAGCCAAAGCAATGAAAACTGTTCCCGCGAGAGGTTGAATAAATCAAAATCAATGTGGTCAACCGCATTTTGAATATAAAACCGGAGTTTCTCAAAATTTGAGGTAATTACATATTTACATTTTGGGTGATGATTTTTATAACCGAACGCCTGAGTTTCAATTTTATCTAAATCAGTAGTATCGGTTCCTTTTAATTCAATTACTGCGACAACATTACGGGGAGCATGCTCCCCTTTTTGCAGTTTAGGGTTTGCCTGTTGCAGCCGAGCATGCTCGGCTGTCCAGGCAAGTATTGCGCCATCGGCTTTTTTGCTGTTGGTTATGTTTTTAAATTCGGTTGTCAGGTTAAAGTTTGGTGTCGGATTTTTAGTGTAACCTAAAATATTTACAAATAAATCAATCAAAAATTCTCCCTGGTATTGTTCTTCTTTTGAATTTCGTATGTTTTCCTGAATCTCTGAATTACCAAAATGATTTAAAAAATCAGCGTATTTTTTATCAATTAATTCAGAGTCAAGGTCGTTTAAATACTTTTTCTCTACCGATTTTTGAAACAAGCTCATATTTTGGTTTTTCTCAGTCTGTAAATTTAATTTACTAAAATACTATTTTCAATTTAGTTCGAATCTGTCAATTTGCACAAAAGTGTGCGTTGGCATTTATGTTTTTTCTCTCTTTAATTGCGGTAAAATTTATTTGACCTGGTTTCTTTTTAAGCTGGCATATAACGAAGTTCTTTAAAGTAAACCTTAAAAACTGCGAGCAACATCTTAATCCCATTGGACTTCAGCTAACTTTCTCTTACAGGCCTTCACCCGGGCGCATTTCAGAAGCTTCTCCCCAACTCAAAATGGCATTAATGATGGTTGCTGCAACATTGCTCCCTCCTTTTCTTCCGTCAATAATAACAGCAGGTGTATCCGGACAACCATGTTTTAACTGCCACTTACTTTCCCGTACATTCACAAAACCAACAGGTGCAGCAATTACCCCGGCTGGATCAGCTTTTTCATTTCGCATTAATTTCACCAATTCAATTAAAGCGGTTGGTGCATTTCCAAAAGCATAAATCGCGTTTGGATATTCTTCAACAGCCAATCTAATTCCCGCTTGCGTTCGGGTAATATTTAGTCGTTCTGCCATTTCTATAACACGATCATCATCCAGATAACATTTAATTGTTAATCCTAATTTTTCAGCAATTCCTTTACGAATACCGCGTGTTACCATTGACACATCAGTAATAATTGCCGGAGGATTTTCAGAATATAATTGCTGATATAATTCAGGGACTACATCATTACGAAGTTCCAGTATTTCCCGAATTGAAAAGTCGGCGGTAGTATGAATGCAATGCAGTGCAACCCAAGTATGATCAAGCGGAGCATTATTCACGTCTATTTCTGAAAGAATTGTCCGGAAACTTTCGTTCATGATTTTACGCCCAATTTTATCTTCAGATTCATCTTTGGTATTGTAATATCCTCTGGGTGTAAGCATATTTTTACCAACTATCCGGCTTTGGCTGTTTCCAATAATCAATACAGTAAACATATCAACCATGGAAGCGTCAAGCTTTGCAAGCTGAACTATCTTCATTGTTTCATCTGACCTTCCAACATTTCGGAGAATTCCAACTGGTGTTTCAGCAGATCGGGTCTTCAGAAAAATATCCTTTAACTGCATTAGTTGCCAAAACCGACCTTTGCTAAGCGGATTGTAAACAGCAGTTACAAAATCAGCTTCGGCGGCAGCAACAATTCTTTTTTCAATTTTCTCCCAGGGGGTTAGCAAATCGGATAAAGAAATGGAGCAAAAATCATGACCAAGCGGGGCGCCTAGTTTTGCAGCAGCAGCAAACATAGCACTGATACCAGGTATTACTTCGATTTCTACTTCACTATTCTTTTCTTCTTTCATTTCCAAAAGAAGCGGAGCCATTCCATAAACACCTGAATCGCCACTACTAATTACAGCAACAGTTTGCCCGTTTTCAGCTTTCTGGATAGCAGCTTCTGCGCGCTCACGCTCCTTTTTCATTCCAGTACTGATGGTTTCTTTGCTTCCAACCAATTCTTCAATATAATTGAAATAAGGACCGTATCCAACAAGAACCTCCGCCTCATTAATTGCCTGTTTAGCCTGAGGTGTTAAATATTCTCCGTTTCCCGGACCAATGCCGATGCTATATACTTTCATAGTTGATTTTATGCGTAAAAAGTTATTAATGAAAAATAGGGGATCTCACGATCTGAAATATCTTCAACCTTTGTTGTCAAAAACTGGGCTGACGTTCCAATTCCTTCCGCATACAGGAATTCCCGATTGCAATCTTGAAGAAAAGCATCCCAACCATTTAAAACGCTCATTTTCATTACAACCACAGTCCTATCTGTTTTTAGGGCATGTTCTATTTGCTGAAAACTTTCAGGTCTAGCTATAACTTCAAAAGCATTTGCGCCTTCCACAATTGCCCTTTTTCCGGCTGAACCTGCAGCTATAAACGCTGGGATTCCCGGAATAAGATCACAGGGTATATTTTCAGTTTCAGCCAATTTTAAGATATAACCAAATGTACTGTAAAAGAGAAGGTCACCTTCAGCTACCATTACCACCTTTTTGCCAGACTCAACTTCAGCTTTAATTTTCTCAAAAGCCAATTGATAATTTGTCTCCCGGTTTTTAGCATTCATTGGTATGAGTAGTGGTCGACATGAAACTTTTAAACCAAGCTGAGCCAAAATCTGAACTGAAAAGGACTTTTCCTGTTTCCCTTCCAATTTGCTGGCAGGATAAAAAATAACATCAGCCGATTCAAGTGCTTTCATCCCTTTAACTGTGATCAACTCCGGATCACCGGGACCAATGCCAACCCCTGTAAGTTTTCCTTTTTTATACATCTAAATTCAAGTTTTTCAGAAATTTCCTGAGTTTATCGCTCTCTCCCAAATAAAGGTGCATATATGAAGCCCAGCAGTTTTTGTAGCGAAATACAAGCGTATCAATTGTCTTTCCCCTGGCTGTTTTCACCTGACAATCTGCTTTTTCAGTCATCTTCCCTTTCAACCCGGAGTAATGAAACTCATGACCACATAACTCGATATCAATATAAAACACCCTGCGATAGCCTAAATGCAGTTTCATTTCTTTAAAGGAAGTAGAATGTCTGAATACGCCAACCATTGGGAATGATTTGCCATCTTTTGTTTCAAGCTCATTGGCCAGGTACATCATTCCTCCACACTCTGCAACGATCGCTTTTCCTGATCCTACTGCAGCTTTTATACTTTCCTTCATTGATTGATTGTTTGCCAGCTCTTTCACAAAAAGCTCAGGATAACCTCCAGGCAACCAAATCAAATCGGATTCAGGAACATCATTGTCATTCAGAGGACTAAAAAACCGGATTTCCCCGATTTTTTTTAAAGCATCCATATTTGCAGCATAACTAAAGTTGAAAGCCTCATCTTTTGCAATGGCAATTTTCAGATTGTTTTGCAAGAATGTTGAAGATGCTGAATGAAGTTCAGCATGACGTTCCGGATTTAGCCGGATAGATATATTAAAAGCGTCACCCTGAACTTGTTCCAGGGTCTCTGATGATTTATACTCTTTTCCTGAAAGCTTTAGCAACAAATCAATATCCACATGATCTTCAATCAACCCGGCAGCTATTTCAACAATTTGCATGTTGCCGTGCTCACCCGGAAGATGCAGACCCAGGTGGCGGGATTCAATAGCCAGTCTTTCATCCCGGGGAACATAGCCCAGACTTTCAACATTTGCATCTGCTGCCGCTTCTTTTAAAAATTGATAATGGCTTTGGCTGGCAACTTTGTTAAAGATGACGCCTGCTAAATTTATTTTTTTATCGAAATTTTTGAATCCATAAAGTAGAGGGGCAACTGAATAAGCAACGCTTGATGCATCAACCACTAACACTACAGGAAGATCAAGTAAACGGGCAAGGGCAGCAGAACTGCCTTCATCTTTTTTGGCACCATCAAATAATCCCATCACACCTTCTATCAAGCCGATATTGGCTTTAGCAAGTTGCTTTTTAAATACTTCTTTTACATGTTTCTCTGATGCCATCCAGCAATCCAAATTGTATGAAGGTCGACCTGCTATCTTTGTATGGTGCATCGTGTCGATGTAATCAGGCCCACATTTAAAAGGCTGAATGTTCAACCCTCGTTTTCGTAGTGCCCGGATTAATCCTAAAGTCACAATGGTTTTCCCGGAATTACTTTTAGGTGCAGCAAGTAAAAAGGCCGAACATTTTTCAGTATCCATCATTTTCTTTTTTGAGATGGGAAAAGCATAAACTTTTCTGGTTTTACTTTACTATTAACAAGCTCAACCATCGCCAGCAAATAAAACAAATCACTTAAGCGATTAAAAAACTTCAATATATATACAGGAACTGCTTCTTGTTTATTTAGCGTATTAAGGCGACGTTCGGCAGTCCGAACCCCGGTTCTAACAAAATGACAAGCAGCTGCAATACGATTTCCGCCAGGCAACAAAAAGGCAAGTTTCTCATCTTTTAGGACTTCATTTAGCTCAACAACCCAACTATCGCATAAAACTAAAGCTTCTTCAGGGTGTGATTTTTTGTTTTCTTTGGGGCAATCTTCCGGGGTGGCAATGTGGGACATCATCAGCATAATACTGCGTTGAACTGAGAGTAACTTTTCACACCACGAATGATCTTGCTCAAGCTCAACAAGCAATAAGCCAATGCGTGCGTTTACCTCATCAATTAATCCGTTGCATTCTATACGAATGTGATCCTTTTCAACCCGAACACCACCAAATAATGATGTTTTTCCACTATCTCCGGTTTTAGTTGTTATTGCCATAATTTTATTGTTTTAATTGTAACCTGCTTCGGATAACATTTCCCATGCCATTCGAGGCGTAAATCCACGATTGTTTTCTGTTTGGCTATTGGTATCTCTTGGGTTAGCTCCCAGTTCG
The DNA here is from genome assembly GCA_028282195.1 of Prolixibacteraceae bacterium. GTDB lineage: Bacteria > Bacteroidota > Bacteroidia > Bacteroidales > Prolixibacteraceae > Sunxiuqinia. The sequence continues at coordinate 22,826 of JANQII010000315.1, read as the reverse complement.
GCGTAAAGTTGGTTTACCCCAGCCAGTAAAGACATTTGACCAGGTTCGTGAACATTCATTGAACGTGAGGGGCTTACTACGATGTTAGTAACTGCTGCAATTTTGGTCATTTCCAATGCGGTTACTTGTCCCATTTTTTCCAAAGGGGTACCTTTTACAGGTGTTCTTCTCATGACTGCCATTACATCAATCTTCAAATCCCTTGCTCTTTTAATTTCAACGAGCAATTCCTCATGGCTATGCTCCGGGCCTATCGGTTCAATGCAATAGTACAATTCTAAACCTGCACTTTTGGCCGCATCGATTGTCTTTTCCCTGTCTTCTGTATTGGCTAGAGTATCTTGTCCTTCTCTCAATCTGTTTATATGGTAGACCCCGGTAAGTCCGGCCGATTTCAATTGTTTTGCGATTTCAAGGTCAAAATCGCCAATATTCGCAACAAACCGTTGATTTGATTTTAGAGAAGGTTTTAATTTTTGAGCTATCTCTAAAAATTTTTGAATTGGGTAATCCGCGGTAGTCATTAAGAAGAAGTCGTCAAACTCATATTCATTAAGACTCTTTAGTTCGCACTCAATTGTCTCAAAATTCTTTTCCCATTTTGATTCCAGTGAATAGTGTTCAACACCCAAAGAACAAAATTTACAATTTACTGAACATGGCTCTGCATTTATCCCAATCTGAGTAAATACATATCCTTTGTTATTGAATTTTCTTCTGCTTAGATCATTTGAAACTGAAATTAATCGATAAAACTCTGAAGTATTATTATCAATACTCAAAAGTTCGATTATTTCGTTGTCTGACAAATCAAAATTGCCCAATTCGATTTTTTCGATTGCTTTCATATGCACAGTATATTTGTTAAAATCGGTTCAAAAAATGAATTCGTTTATGTTTGTTATACCAAGCCATCTTTGAGTTCCTAATCCGATCAATAATGGATGGTTCAAAATCTGCAATACAATATCCCCCTCCTTCTACAATAGATTCCGACAAAACCTTACCTTTAGGATCAATAATCATACTAATACCAGGAATTTTTTTCCCACTATCTGTTGTTCCAGTCTGATTGCAGACCAATGCATAACATGAGTTATCATACGCCCGCGCGCATAAAAATCGCTTGAAGCGTTCCAACTTCTCAACTGCCTTTTCCCTCGGTGAAGCAAAAGAAAAGGTTAATAAATTTGCCCCCTTCTGAGCTTGAATAGCACTTATTTCGGGAAAGTGCGACTCAAAACAAATCTGCATTCCGACATTTAAGTCGTCAATTGAAAAAAGATCGATACTGTTGCCTTCCAGAAAAGTTGATTTCTCAGTTGGTCCCAGGTGGGTTTTACGATGCACTCCAACTTGTTTACCTCCATGAAACAGAAATTGCGAAACCATTAATTGATTTCCTACCAGCTCAGGAAATCCAACAGCAAACCCTATTTTTAGTTGGGATGAAATTTTCTTTAAAACCTTGAAAACTTCAATACGCCTGGAATAAATACTTTTAAGTACTTCCTCATTTTTTGTATAACCAGATAGGTTTAATTCAGGAAACAGAGCAAATTTCACCCCATCACCACTAAGCTTTTTCAACCAACGGCTTGTTTCCTGTAGATTAAAATCCAAATCACCAATAATTGACTTACTATGTATTGCAGCTATCTTCATACTAATTCAAGCTGGTTATAGTGTTTGAGACAAAGCGTTCAATCGTTGTTTCCGAAGTCACAACTTTCCCTTCTTTATGAAACTTAAAAACAGGATCGTTTTCCCTATCAATTTCAATCCAAATGCCTGTTTCTTCTTTTGCCGGACTAAGCTTAATGCCTTTTCGGGCAAAAGCCCTGCGCAAAAGGACATACTCAAACCCTCTCCCTTTAACCGGAAGAATTATATTATGCTGATATTCTACTTTAAACAAGCCTGTACGATTATCAAATTCGATTCCCCTGTTTTTAAAAAGTGTCTGGAAAGAATTATTCATCAACAAATCCTCCGGGCTTCCCACTTGTAATTTGCCATTTTTTGAAAGTAGCCACAGTTTATCTGCCATTTGCAAAGCCAAATCCAAATCATGAGTTGACATTAAAACCGATTTTCCAGAAGAACTGGCTATTGAACGTAGCAATTGAATAATTTCTACCCGGGCAGGCATGTCTAAAAAAGCAGTAGGCTCATCCAAAATTATAATGGGTGTATTTTGTGCTAATGCTTTTGCAATAAATACTTTCTGCCGTTCACCATCGCTCAGGTTTGATAAACGGTCGTTTTTCTTATGCTGAATACCACACTTTGTAATAGCCTCATCAACAAATTGACGGTCTTCAGTGTTTAATTTGCCCATCATGCCTGTGTATGGGCTTCTGCCAAGTCCTACTATTTCTTTAACAGTTGCATTAGGTACAATAACCCTGTCGGTAAGCACAACTGAAACGACTAGAGCCAACTCCTTTTCCGACAAATTGGAAAGCTCTTTTCCATTCAAAAAAGCATTTCCATGCAAAGCAGGCTGAAAACCACATAAAGTTCGAATGAGCGTACTTTTGCCTGTTCCATTTTCACCAAGCAAACAGACAAGCTCCCCTGCATTCATCTGAGCATAAAGGCTTTCACAAACAGTTTTCTCCTTTTTGTTTTTTCCATAACCTATGGACAAATTTTTGATTTGAAGTACTTCGTTTTGCATGATTTAACGGTTTATTCCAAACGGTTTTCCATCCGGCGTTTATAAATAACCCAGATAACAACAGGTGCTCCTATAAAAGCAGTTACCGAGTTAATCGGAAGTTCGTGTTCAATTCCCGGCAAACGGGCTATAAGGTTACAAAGCAATGATGTTGCTGCCCCCAACAAACAAGCATTCAGAATTAAAAAGAAATGATTGGAGGTGCGCGACAACAATTTAGCAAGGTGCGGAACAGCTACACCAATAAAAATAATTGGTCCGCAAAACGAAGTAACAACTGCTGTTAAAAAACCAGAACCAGCAATGATCATAAACCGGGCTCTTTTTATTGGTAGTCCCAAATTAGTAGCATACCTGTCACCCAGTGCCAACAGATTTAAAGGTTTACTTAAAACAACAGCCAACAAAGAAGGAATAATAGTAACCAAACCGAACATACCAGCCCTAGATGGTGCCAAACGATTGAAACTTCCCAGTCCCCAAATGACATAGTTATGAATGTCTTCTTCAGGACTATAAAACTTCAAAAGGCTAACCAGGGAACTTGACAGGTAACCAATCATTACTCCAATTATCAACACACTAAGTGTTCCTCCAATTCGATGTGAAATAATCAAGATAATGACTAAAACACCAGCTGCTCCAATCATTGAAGCTGCAACTACAGCAAGATCTCCCCAAAGACCAAGGCTTGTAAACGAAAATCCCAACAGGTTCCCTGTAAAAAGCATTACAAATGCGACCCCCAGACTTGAACCTGAAGAGATACCCAAAACTGATGGACCGGCAAGCGGGTTTCGAAATAAAGTTTGCATTAATAGGCCGGCAACTCCCAAAGCCATACCAGCTCCTAAAGCCACGATGGTTTGTGGCAAACGGGTTTTTAGTACAATATTTTCAAAAATTGGATTTGTAGAAGTACCTAAAAGCAGGATCGATTCTATTTCGTTTACAGGGATATTGATTGAACCCAGTGCGAGGTTCAGAACAACCAGTATTATCAATAAGGCTGCTGATAATATTAAAATAACCGATGTTCGTGCAAGTCCTTTATTCATCTTAGTTTCTCATAAAAAACAGGTTTGTAACCGGGTAAAAGATTAGGATGAAAATGATAAATATAATCTGCCAATAAGGTATCAGGCTTCATCGCAGCTTGCTCATAGTAGGGCTTTTCCCGAATGTTACAGAATAAAACATGTTTTGATTTAAAAGCTTCAAAATCCTGATAACGGACATCTTGAGCTAACAAATCCTCCATTGAAAAACCTATTTTCTCAGGATGAATTATTCGCCAGAAATCACATGTAGCTGCTTTCTCATAAATTGTTTCAAATCCAACAGGATAAGCTCCCTGGATTGTGTCTTTTATAATATAGTCAGCCCCGGCATCTTTAAAATAGGAAGCATAGAAACTTTCGCCCCCAGGCACATACCAATTGCCAGAACGCATTTTTCCTGAAAATACCGAGGGACGATAATCAACATTAGAAGTCAATGCTTTCAGCTTACTGTAGCGATTCTCAATTCCATTAAAAATTTTATCTGCTTCTTTCTCTTTGCCCAAAAACAAGGCAATCATCTTAATCCATTCAGCACGCCCAAGAGGTGTTTGCTCACTGTAAGCAGCCATAGGAACCATTGGAATGCCAAGGTTTCTTAAAACATCATAGCCTCCCGTTTTAAAGGGTGAAACGAAAATGACATCCGGATTGAGGGCTGCAACCATTTCAATACTAAAATTACCTTCCTTTCCAATCTTTTTCACTTTACCACTTTGTAAAAGCTCATTCATCCCTTTATGCTGAAGGTATCGACTGCTGTTTATCGCAACGATATTATCAATATCGTTCAGCGCAAAAAAGTATGTAAGTTGTGTTGATGACAGACATACAATTTTCTGACAAGGGACTTTTATATCCGTTGCAGGGTTTTTAATATCCGATGTGTTACCTACCAACTGAAAGGTATCGAATCTATTCTTTTTCCTTTTTTTGCAAATGCTGAGTAGAGTTGAATTAACAGATTTCTCAATTTTAAAATTCTGTGCATGTTTTAAATCTTTCAACTCAAAATTCTCATGCAGTACTTTTACTTTCCCTGATTTATAATTGCATGAAAACTGAAAAAGCAGCAAGCAAAAATTGATAATTATCAAAATTGAAAATCTATTCATTGCTTATTTTGCTTCAATAGATTCATAAACTAACGACCCAATGCATTGGCCATTTTTATTGTATCGATACCTGCGTTTTTTATCTTTCTTAGCTGAAAAATATTGCCTGTCGTAACCAGATTCACTACCATCAGGATTATAATTATATATTGTTTTCGTTTGTAATTTACCTGAACCAGAAAGCCTGCTTTTCTCAATCAATTTACCTTGTTCGTACACATACCTGTATTTACTCTCATACTTAAGTTTATCTTCAGCATCGTAAGTTTTCCGGTTTTCGTATTCACCTTTTACTGTGAAAGTTGCATCAACATACCTGTTGAGTTCATGATTGCTAAAATATTCTGTGCGAATTATTTGTCCTTTTTCATTGTGCTTATAAAGTCGAACGCTTTCTTCCTGTTTTTCAAAATCGTATTTGAAACTCTTAATCTTCAAACCATTATTATAAACATAGATGTATCGTGCAATTAAGACACTATCGTTGTTATATTTTAGCGTTTCAATTTTATTGCCATTTGCATCATACAAATAATGGACAAAACTCTCCAGGTTCATTGCAGCATCGAAAATTAGCTTTCCGGTGCGTTCATTTTTTTCGTTATAGGTATATTCTCTCACTCCGGAAAGTTGATATCCTTTTATTTCCTTAATGCTCTGCTGAAAAGCTACTGAACTCAACAACAAAGGGAAAACTATTTTTGAGATCATTGGATTCATATTATAACTCTTTAAATGAATTTGTTAAATGGTCAACCCATATGTCAACAACTTCATCATATTCTGCCATACCTTTAAGGATGATTTCAATCTCAAAACCCTCTTTTTCTAAAATTGACTTCCAACTATCTTCTTCATCACCAGCCATATCATTTTGTGCGTGATCTCCTGCAACAGACATCAATGGTGTAAGAATAACTTTTTCGATTTTTTGGGCTTTCAATTTTTCAATCACCTTGTCTAATTCCGGGAATCCTTCTACTGTTCCTACCAGGTAGTTTTTGTTCAATTCGTTTAAATAATATTGAAATGCGGGGTAATAGATATTGGCCTGATGGTGAGTTCCATGTCCCATAAATACCATGGCTGATTTTTTTGATAGCTTATTCTCAAATTTATCATGAAAGACTACTGCCAACCGCTCATTATCTGAATGACTATACAATAGCGGTTTCCCAAAAGTTAGTTTTTGAACACCTTTAGGCATATGCTGAAAAGCGTTCACCGTTTTCTCCAGGTTTTCATATTCTTCGCCAGGAATTACATGCAAAGATTGAACTGCCACATGAGTGAAACCTTCTTCACCCATTTTTGCCAGAGCTTCAGCAGGCGAATTAATTATTTGACCTTGCCTGGCTAGTTTCTTTCTTATAATTTTTGAAGTATACGCCCAACGTAACGGAATTTCAGGATAAGCTTGCTGTACCTTCTTTTCAATATTTTTAAAAGCCTTTTGTGCTTCCGGATAACTTGTGCCAAATGTAACCAGAAGAATGCCCTTTTTTACTTCATTTTCTTTATGGGCATTTGAAGAATAACCAGCAAATACTGCCAGTAGCAATGCAACTATTTTAATTTTCATTCGTTTATATTTTAAATTTTAGCGGTAACTCATGTAACTCGCATGGAATATAATCATACTCCTGTGTGATAATTTGTTACCATGCTCGTTTCATCTTACAAATTGTTTATTCGTTTTTTTAATTGTTCGTCGTAGCCACCTTTTACTTAACCAGAGTCCTGTAACACTTACTGCAATGCCACCAATTGAAAGCAAAATCAGTAATAATTTTCTAAACCATTCAGCTTCATTTTTCAAAAAGTGAAAATTGAATTTGTGCAATCCCTGATAAAGCCACCTGCGTAAGCGTGTATTTTTCGTATGACGTTTTAATTCCTCTCCACTAGCAGGATTTATATAGAGCCACGTTTGTGACTTATCGTCAACTTCAATTTTATAAACCGGTTCAGGCAAATAATACATTGCCGAACCACTGTAATAATCATCGTATTTCTCTTGTTGGGTGATTGTAAAGTCACTACTCCCAAGATATTTTTTAGCCAAATTTTCTATTTCAGAAATGCTGTATTTTTTATGTGGAATAATATTACCATCCTGCCAATAGTAAATATCCGGTACCTGATAGTCGTCATAGTAAACTAAATAGTGCGGCTTATCGTGGATTGTTTTCCAACAAATTTTTCGGATTCCATTTTTCCTTTCAAGTGCATCAAATATCTCTAATGGGGAGACAAGCGGATACTTTGATAAATCAAGCTTCTGGTTCCACTCCAATTCATTGTTCTGCTTTTCTGAAACAAAGACCATCCAATCGGGAACACTGGCCAATGAAAAGAAACCACTTAAGATGAAAGTAAAAACAAACAAACCAAAAATAAACCCGGTAATATGGTGCCATTTATACATGGGCTTTTTATAAGGAGTAAGACCTTTACCTTTCTTCAACCTGACAAAACCCACAACAATACCGGAAACGCTAACGATAATTCCAATCGCCGACAAAAAAAGAACCAGGTTAATCCATAATCCTTTTTGTAACCTTATGTTTTTAAAGTATATCCAATGCGGGATTGCTCCACATCGGGCAGCCCAACGATTCATTCGATTGGTTTGCTGCACAATTTCACCGGATTTTTTTGAAACATACAAAACGGTATGCTTAGGATCATCCATATAGCATTTATAAAAAGGCAGCAATCTTTCGTAATATGACCAGGGTACCCACTGATCAAAATCGTCTAATACCTCTATTCTTTTTACCGGGAAACCGGAAAATGAAGAAGCTAGCTTTTGGGCATATTCTTCTGAAAAATCACCAACTGGATTTAAAGTTTCAGCATCAAAAACCTGTTGTGCTTTCCGTTCAGAAAACACACGGTAAACAGGTTTCTCGTTGCACAACTCCAAATTAACTTTACCCTTCCAACTTGCTGAAGGAACCTTCAGGTTCGCAAACTCGTCCTTTGAGAGTACTGAAAGATGCTCAAAGCGCTCTTTACGGCTTGCATGAGGGAAACCCTCAAAAATGAGGACAATTCCTGAAATAAACCAAACTAAAAATAACAGGCTCAGTACAGAGCCTGTTATCTTGTGCATTTGTATGAATATGTTTTTCAGTTTTTTCAATTCTTATTTATTGAGCAAAATTGATATTCAAACCAAAGAATACTGTTCTTCCGGGAGAAAGCGTCCCATAGTGAGAACCATAAGGACTGTCGTCTACATAATCGAAAATGTTATCAATCCCGGCAGACAAACTAACAATGAAGTGACCTAAATTTCTGAAAGTATGATTGGTTGTAAACTTCCAGATATTATAATCTTTTGCATTGCCATCATCATCGTCATAGAACTTCTCTCCTTGTATCCGTCCTAAAATATTAGCATTTAGCTTATACTTTTTCCATGAATGATCATAACCCAAACGAACATTACCATAATGCTCTGCAATTCCTTCCAGGCGTACATCATTGGTTTTATCTTTTGCATCAACATAGCTATATCCCCCTCCCAGGGTAAACCCGGAGCCAAGTTTTACATTCATTAGAAAGTCAACTCCCTGTGACAATGATTCTTCAACATTAAAATGCTGACGTCTTCTTTTAATTCCTGCTTCAGCATCTCCAGGTAGTAAATCAATCGATTCATAGGCAATCAAATCATCTACATTATTATTATATGCTGAAACACTAATAGATAAAACCTTGTCATTGTATTCTATGCCTAAAGAAGCGAACCTCGATTTCTGAGGATCAAGTTCGGTATTACCCATATAGACTGTAGTACTACCTCGAAATGTCTTCTCGTAGTCATAATAAAGCTCTTTTACTGTTGGTGTTTTAAATCCATGTCCATAGGTTCCACGAAAGTTGAAATCTTTCAATTTGTATAACAAAGAAATTTTAGGAGTGAAAGCGCTACCAAACTCTTTGTGTTTAACTGCACGAATACCCGCAACAACATCAAGATTCTCAAAAAATGTCATTTCATCCTGAACATACAATGCAAGAGTATTTGCTTCAGCTTCACCTCCAACTAAGCGCTTCTCGGACACCATCTTTTCAAGCAAATAATCTGCGCCAACAGTAAGTTTATTATTATCAGAGAGTTTATTAACATACTTTAAACGCATGTTATTCATTCGCTGATCATTGTTTATCAATTTTTCTCCATCAACATAATCTTCATACTCTTGATTGTATTTATAATAATAGCGGTAACGGTCATAATTATAATCCAGCGAAATAAAATCACTTTTATTTAATAAAATTTTTGCACCACTCTCAAAGGTTTTATCATCATAAAAATACCCGTATTTCCCTACTGACTCTGGCCTGAATAAGTCTTTTTGGTAGACAGAGTTTCCAGCATACAATTCCAGTTTTTTAGTAGCTCTGAAGGTTATAGTATGGCTAAATGAGTGATCTTTATATTTGTTTTGTGCCATAGCTTCAGTTTCAACCAATTCCTCATCATCCTTTTCATAAGGACTCAGTTGCCAGCCATCACTGCTTTTATGATTAAAATTGCCATTCCATGAAAATTTACCGAAGTTCAGATCAACCGAATTACTTTGTTGGATGGTTGCATGTTTGCGTACCCGTGTTGAATTTGAGATATTGACTTTTTGTTTTGATTTTTTTGTGATAATGTTTACCACCCCGGCAATTGCATCAGAACCGTAAAGTAATGATGCTGCCCCCTTAAGTATTTCAATTTTTTCAATATCATCAGGATTTATACGATTAAGATCATTCATTCCCCCAATATCACCGTAAATGCGTTTTCCATCGATAAGAATTAGAATGAAGTCGTTGGATAGTCCATTTAAGGTTATAAAAGAGCCCATCACTCCTGGCGAAAAATCAAAGCTTGGACTTAAATCCATCATCAAGTCATTAAAGTCAGATGCACCAGAACTTATAATAGCTTTCCTACTTATTAATTCAGTTGGAACGGGTGATGTTTTTAAGTGATGAGCAGTACCTGTACCGGTAACCACAACTTCACCCAAATTGTTATTTGATTCCTTCATCGTGAAATCAAATTTGTTTTCGCCACTAAGCAATGTAACATTCTTCTTGACTCTTTTAAATCCTGAGAATGAGACAACAAGATCATAACTCCCTGGTTTTACCCTTTTAATTGAATATTCTCCTTTATTGTTTGTCGCAGTACCAGTAGTTGTACCTTTAAAATACACATGGGCGCCAGGAAGAGGTTCCTGATTATTTTCCTGAACCACTTTTCCATAGATTGTTGCATGTTGTGCAATTACCTGTGGAACAATTAAAGATAACAGGCAAAACACAATGCCTATTTTTTGCATGGTTAAATTAATTTTGGTTAAACAAATTCACCTTGCATCCAATAGCATAAGCTAAAATGAAAAGAAATGAAATGACGAACATGCGCGCAGTTGTCCTTCATACTTACTTCTATTCCCGGAAGCAAAATGTTATAAAATTTGATTCTGGCAGGTTTTCTGACTTACTCTTGTCTGGAAAGCCTTCCCATTCCGGTTTTACCGGAACAGTGGCAAAAGAATATCCAAACATATAAAAGAGCTTACAGCTGCGGGTACAGTTCCTGATTTTCACAGGATTCCCTCTTATTAACCATGATGTGATCATGATTAATCACCAAAAGCAGTTGCAAATATAATTCGAAATTGGATAATACTAAAAATTTTGAACGATATTTTAATCTTAAATTAGAATTAGAATAAAGAGGCTGTCCCTAAAGTTAACTTAACCGCTAAGTATTTTAAGGAACCGCAAAGACACAAAGAGTCAAGCCTTTTTATATCAGAACCTTAGTGTTCTTTGCGTAATCTTATGCGTTCTTCGCGGTTTGAATTTTATTCTTTTGGGACAGCCTCTTTTAGTTAACATTAATAAACCAATATCAAATAATAACTAAGCTAACTTTTTTTCTAAAAATGAAATATTAAAGCTTAAGACCCACAGTAAGTATGAGATTGCGTTCACGACCAGGAATGTACTGACTGGAATATACAGAACTTGAAAAGTATTCTTCATCAAAAAGATTGTTAATCTTTAGTTTTAAATACATTTTATTGAAGTTGTAACCCACTGCTGCATCAAACAACCAATAAGAAGGCAATTCATAAGTATTTGAGGAGTTAGTAAATAGTTTATCAGTATAATCAATGCCTAAACCAAAATTAAAATTCTCAAACACCCCTTCGGGCACTTGGTAATATCCCCAAACAAAAATTCTGTTTTTAGGATTGTTTCTCACAGAGTTTCCTTCTTTGGAATTTGTAAACTCATTCGCTGAAAATTCAACATATTCTGCTTTATTGAATCCGTAACCAGCTAATATGCTTAAAGCATCAACCGGTCGGTAATTCAGTTCAAGGTCAAATCCTTTTGAATCAATTACACCAACCTGACCATAAATACGATTGCCATCATCTGATTTCCCCAGGTATTCGACAATGTTATTTTTTTTGATATAGTAGGCACTGGCGTTTATTTGTAATTTGTCACTATAATCATATTTTATACCAGTTTCAAATTGATAGCCATCTTCCGGTTCAAAAAGTTCTTCTCCATCTTTAGGGAAAAACTCCTTACCATCCTTATCAAGATAAATATAAGTATCGTTATAAACTGTACGCTTTGGTTTGAAAAAACTAGCATAAGATACATAAAGTGAAAGATCTTCTTTAGGTTGATAAACTGCACCCAAACGATAAGTCAGAGCTTTGTTTACAATGGTCTTTGTGGGTGTTTTCTCAATTTTATTTCGCCCACTGCTTATGCCCGAAGTTTGTTTTTCCATGTGGTAATGGTCAAATCGCAAAGCTGCCAAAAAGTTTAACTTTTCGGATACTTCTATTAAATCCTGAGCATATAAACCATTCACTCTCTCACGATAAATTCTTGCCCCTGAAAACTGTGTTTGTAAATCTCCCTGATTCAAGACCGGATCAACCACTGAAATTTTTGCAAACAACCCAGCACCTGTAACATCCTGACCTAATTTATAGCCTGTGAAACTTGTACGATCAACATACATGAAAAAGTGTCCAACATTCAGTTTGTGCTTTACATCTCCGGTTACAAACTGAATTGAGTAATCGATAAAATTCTGAAACGTATTGGTTTCATGTGAAAAACGAAGAGGGAAGGTTCGTTGTAAAGTATCAAGACTTATGTATGTTTTTTCATCTCCATTCATATAATACGTATTGTAAATTGGAGAATCAGAAGTAAGGTAACTTAATTCTTCTGTTGAAAAGTAATCAATTAGGTCATCAGTATAAGAAGCATGCACCTGAAGTTTAGAGTCTTTCCCGAACGAATGAATATATTTCAATGAAACATTCACGTTTTCATGATCAAGAAAATCAACGGGATCATTATAGCGTTGGTCTAATTTAAACGTTGAAGGCAATTCTCCCTTGCTATACAGCAATTGCCCATTTCCAGAATAAATATCTTTGGTGACAGCAGGTAAACCAGTTTCTGTAGCATATGTATCATCATTACCTGCCAATCGAAATTCAAAAATATTATTTTCATCCAATTCGTAATTCAATGCAAAATAGCCATTAAGTGTTTTATCCGCAGCATCACGCCAACCTTTGGTATCCGAAAAACCACCATCAAAACGATAACATAACTTGTCGCTAATCCGGTCTCCAAAACCAATGGTTGTTTTTTTGGTCTCCCAGCTTCCGTAGCTTGTTGACACATGAGCTTTAAAATGGTTACTGGGTTGTTTACGAACAACATTTATAATGCCACCTACTGCAGAATGCCCATATAATACAGATGCAGGCCCTTTTAGATACTCAATCCGTTCTACTGAAGCTAAAGAAGTTAATGGAGCGCTGTTGGAAAAATTCATACGTTCATCACGCGCACCATCCAGCATAACAACTGGCGCTCCAAATCCTCTCATAACGAAAGTCTGAAAACCGCCATAATTAATCATAGGCTTTATTCCAGTTGCATACTTTAATGCATCGTTAATATTGTCGACCTGTGTTTGTTCAATTAAATCCCGGTTAACAGATGTTGTTGTTACAGGTATATCTTTTAATAATGCCGGTATTTTTAAGATACTCTCAGCTTGACGACTGACATTAACAGCAACATTCACATCTTTCAATACTGTATTTGCTTTATGAAGTTTAATTTGTAATTCAGAGATACCCGGTTTTACTTCAACATTTTTTCGAATTTCCTGGTAGCCGATAAAAGATACAATCAATGTATGTTTTCCTTGTTTTACTTTTTGAAAAACAAACTGTCCTTTTGCATCACTTACAGTTCCAACATTCTGTTTGTCAAGAAGGATATTAGCTCCTTCAATTGCCTCACCTGTTTCTTTATCTACAACTACTCCTGCAAAATCAAGTTGCTGAGCATTTAAAAATACGGGGATAAAAAACAGGATACTTAAAAATAGAATCACTCTTTTTCGCATGGTCAATTAATTTTTGGTTAAAAAATTACACCTTGCATTCCATAGCGTATTAAGCCTGAATTGATAAGAAAAGAAATGATGAACATGCGCGCAGTTGTCCTTCACCTTTACTTCTATTCCCGGAAGCAAAATGTTATAAAATTTGACTTTGGCAGGTCTTCTGACTTACTCTTGTTTGAAAAGCCTTCCCATACGTCAGTAGCCGGACAGTGGCAAAAGAATATCCAAACACAAAAAGAGCTTACAGCTGCGGGTACAGTTCCTGATTCTCACAGGATTCCCTCTTATTAACCATGATGTGATCATGATTAATCACCAAAAGCAGTTGCAAATATATACCAAAAAAGTTAATTACGTTGAAAAAAATAACACATGTTCAAAGTTCTGAAAAGAAGTAAGCTTTTAAATATTTACTTTCAAAAAAATGAAGCAATAGCTATAAATCAGAAAACAGATCAAATAAAACTTTATTTATCAGAAAGTTACTAAATAATCGAGACCTTATAACTTCTATTTAACACAGAGGCTCAATATAGTCCCTTTTAAATTCGCATTAATTAGGATTACTTGATATTTCCGGTGGATTAATTTTTGGAGGGTATGATTTTGAATGTTCGATACTGGATTTTGGTTCCGATAACCCGGGATTGATTATTGGTTATAAAAAAACGTTTTCCATGCGGCGGATGAAATGTTCAATACTTCGGACACCCCATTGAATCCGCCTGATTTCTTGTCACATATCCCGGTGCTACAACTATTTAATTGCCTGAATTTAGTTTTCACAAAAACAAAAAAGGAGCTTAAATAATTGATTTTAAGCTCCTTTAATTATATTTGCTTTTTATACCTGTACCCCGAGCGGGATTCGAACCCACGACCCACAGCTTAGAAGGCATAACCCATTATTTATATCCTATACACAATCATTTATATTAATCTATATATCAAACACTTAATTCGAAACAAATATAAAATAATTTGTAAATAATTCTATTTTTTAGATATTTTGTTAGTAAATTTGTTAGTAAATCACTATCAAATCTGAATTATATGAGTAATACAACATTACCCCGAATAACCCATCCAGAACAGAGCTTTGATATGCTAAAAAGTAAAGGAGTATCCCTTGTAGCCTTTTTAGATACTGTTAGACCTCGCAAGGATGACTCATTTACCGTGAGGCTACAAATAGTATTCAATCGTGTACCTAAATATTTTTCAACCAATATCAATTTATCCAGAGATCAGTATTTAAAGATTGTAAATAACGGTGTGAGAGGTGACTTATTGGAAAAGAAGCGGATAATACACACCTTATTGAAGAAGGCTAATGATATTATATGTAGCATGGATGAATTCTCATTTGAGATTTTCAAGAAACATTTTACACGTAATCTTGCCGCCAAAACTGATTTGTTTTCGACATTGAAAGAAATTGAAGAAGAACTAAAAAGGAATGGTCAAGTTAGCACATCAGATGTTTATCGACTCACTCTGAGGCTGCTGAAGATCCACACGAACAAAAAGAAATTAAGCTTTAGCCAAGTTTCAATAGAATTTCTAAAAGGTTATGAAAATTGGATGATTGGTAGAGATTATTCCAAAACAACGGTTTCACTTCATATGAGATCTATTAGAAAGGCTTTCAATGATCAAATAAGAAATGGAAACGTACACAGAAGTATTTATCCCTTTGGCAAGGACAAGTATGTTATACCTGAACCAAAAAATATCAAGAAAGCACTATCCATTCAAGACATTGCAAAAATATTTAACTACAAACCTCTAAAAGGAACACCTGAACATTACTACCGGGATCTATGGTTATCCTTATATCTATGTAATGGTATAAACGTAAAAGACCTATGTCTATTAAAATATAGCAATATTAAAGATGATACAATAGAATATGAGCGAGCAAAAACGATGAATACAAAACGAAATTCACCCCCTATCTCGATTGTACTTCTTCCAGAAATAGAAAAAATTATTAAAACATGGGGAAATAAACCGATCAAACCAAGTTCCTACATATTCCCTGTTTTGAGAAAAGGAATGAACGCAGAACTACAGCAAAAAACAATTAAACAGTTAATAAAGCAGATAAATAAGTATATAAAACGAATTGCTCAAAAAGTAGGTATTAATGCAAATATTACAACGTACTCTGCGCGCCACACTTACGCTACTACATTGATGAGGTCAGGAACAAGCATTGCCTTTATTTCTCAGGCTTTAGGTCATTCAAATATTGCAACAACCGAAAATTATTTAGCCAGCTTTGAAAAAGACCAACAAAAAGAAATTGCAAAACAGTTGACTAATTTCTAGTTTTAACCTAAAGGCATAGTCAAGAATTATTAACGCTAATTCATCACATGAACAACAAGAATGATCATTCCAAATACTACAGTGAACAAAATCATCAAATTACCAAACAGCTATTAAAACTAGGTAAATTCGTGTCAGGAGAAATTGAGTTCTCAATGGCAAAAGCCAGAATGATATTGACAAACCACAAAAAAGTCATTGAGCAGCTTAAAAGTGTTCACTCAGAGCCTTCTACTAATCCATTTTATTATGATGGAACTATTGCTCTAGAAAATTATGTGTTCATCAACACTCATAATCTTAGTCAAGATAAATTCGTTTTACACGAGTTAAAAGACACAGCAATCATTAAACCTTTGTTTTCAAGATATACAGACAACATCAAGAAACAATTATCAAAAATTGACGGCTACCTAGAGAAAATTGAGTTTCTGCATTTTGAAAAATTCCAAAACAGAGAATATATAATTGCACCTGAATATAACATTGAAGAACTGGCATCTATGCCAAGAATGGCTAATACATTTTTGGAACATCTAATTGCCAATACACCTAAAACTTCAAGTGAAATAAATTATAAAAAGATAAGAACAAACCTCTCCGTAAAAGAACTTGCATTGTTATTCCGTCTTTTAAAAGACCTAAAAATACTAGATAAAGAAACGGAAACCGTTAGTTTATCTAAAACATTATCTTCAGTTTTTTCTACAAAAAGAAAGGAATCGGTTTCCCATAATACGATAAAAAATCACTTTGAAGCTCCCGAAGAAACTGCTATAAAATTTTGGGAAGATCAGAAACAACCCATTCAATATCTTCTAAAGAAATATAAAGAAATATAATCCACACAAACACCTGACCGAATTATACTTACAAAAGGTTGCACAACCCTTTACAACTGTTTCTGCATTTACTTATCTTCTAGATTTGCTCAAGTAATTACATAAAAACGGTAGATGCATCTGCCCATTTATTAATTTAAAATTTTTAAAGATGGGCAAAATAGAAACCCAAATTCAGGAATTAAAAGACCTGATAAAACAGCAATCACTTCTAACAAAAGAAGCATTAACATTAAACGAGGCAGCCAGCTACTTGGACGTGTCAAAACCGACCCTGTATAAGCTCACAAGTGAGAACAAGATCACTTTTTACAAGCCTACAGGAAAAATCTACTTTAAACGTGCAGAATTAGATACATGGATGTTATCTAACAAACACTCATCGAATCTCGAGCTTCAAGAGAACATATCAGACCATTTAACCTCAAGAAACTCAAGATCATGAAACCACTACCAAAACAATTTATTGGCAGGGGTGAAGTTAAAGGATTCAGATTCACCCAAATTCAGGCTACCGATATGGCATATTTGTACAAAGTAGAAGCAAATGCAGCTATTTACTATGAAGTGTTTAAAAAACGTGAAAATGCCCGTTTCTGCGTGATCAGTTATCCCACAAGTGAAGCATTTGGTTATTGGGCGTGGACTTATAGAAATTATGAAAAAGCAATGAACAAATTTTACGAATTAAACAAAACTGAAAACGATGAAAAAGCAAAATAAAACAAACAAATACACCGTAACAGCAGAAGAAATGCTAAATATGAACATAGACAAAATACCCTGTTTGGTAGAACCAATATTTCAACAAACTGGTGTTGTTGCTTTAGCTGGCAGTTCAGACACAGGGAAATCTACCTTGATGAGACAACTATGCATAGCCATATCCGTAGACGAAAAAGAATTTCTTGGGTTTAAAATAAATTCCAAGCATAATAAAGCTGTCTATGTGTCAAGTGAAGATGGAAAATACCAAATAGCCCCATTATTAAAAAAGCAAAACAAAGGTTTAAGTTTACCTGAAAATAGGTTTAAAGGGCTTGAATATATATTTGACACATCTAACTTACTTGAGAAAATTAAAGGACATCTGGAAGAAAGTCCGGTTGATCTAATCGTTATTGATGCTTTTGCTGATTTGTTCGGCAAGGACATAAACCAAGCTAACCAGGTGCGGAACTATTTGGAAGATTTCAGCCAACTTGCAGAAAAACATGAATGCCTTTTTATTTTCATTCATCATACTGGAAAGTCCTCAGAATATAAAGCACCAAATAAAAACAACCTGCTAGGCTCTCAGGGATTTGAAGCAAAAATGAGAACAGTTGCTATTCTGCTAAATGACAAAATAGACCCTAAGATCAGACATCTCTGTTTTGTAAAGGGCAATTATATTCCAGAGAATTACAAAAAGGAAAGTATTGAGCTATACTTTGATGATCACATGCTTTTTTCTACAACTGGGAATAGGGTGCTTATTGAAGATTTATCAAAAGATGAAAATCAAAGATACAATCAACAAGAAGTTATTAGGCTTAAGGAAGAAGGGAAAAGTCAGAAAGAGATAGCAACAAAACTTGGAATCTCACAATCCTCTGTAAGTAGGATAATAAATCGCCCGAAAGAGGATGTCAGATAGTATATGCTGAGATATTCATTCATGCATACCCTATGTCAGAATATGAATAACTAACTTCTTCGGGAAAAAACTAAGTGTAACTAATCGTTACACTTTTTTTATTTATATGATAACAATATTTCCTTAAGAAGATAGACTAATAAATTATTCATTCACCAGAATCATATGGTTTGAATGAATGAATAACAGGATCCAAGAATACCATACATTAGTCCAGCAAATCATCCACTGATCATCTGAGCAGCCACAACCAGTTTAATTAGAAGATCTTAGTGATTTTGCGATGCAATTTAATTGTGTACGTAAAACATCTTTAAAAGGCGTGAAATTCTCTCTTTGGTTAAGCCTATTATCAACAAAACAAATTCTTGAAATATTTCTATTCATCAATTTTGGAAGGGCATTAGGAGTTAAAATATAACTATACTTAGTAATACTTGTTTTATTATTTGATTCCATTATTCTGTACGTATATGATTCAAGCGAAATAACTGAATCTGTATCTAAATACAGCATGATCTTTCTTGGAGCAAACAATGAAGTAGTTCTAATTTTACCAATATATAAATCTAGAGACAATATTGAATTGCTTTTGTCATTCTTTACTAGCATAGTAGTTCCTAATGAAATTTGAAGGCCACCTCCATCATTAAATCTAACAGTGTTTTCTATGTCTGTCAATGGCTCTGGACTAGAAGTATAATAAGTGAATCCTTCATCTTTTTCAGTTTGAACACTACATTGTGAAAATGCAACATGACCAAATAAGGAACAACAAAGGATTAAGAAACATTTTATAAATAAGTTTTTCATAATCTGAATTATTAGTTTTTATGATACTGAAGCAAATGTAATAAAGTCAATACTAATTGGGGGTCTATTGTCAGCATGGTCGTTTCTCAGCCTTTTTAACTTTCAATGGACAAACTCCCTTCGATTCTGAGAAAGTTGTCAGAACAGTTGATTTCGACACTTTATTCAGCTAATACAAACAGACCTCATGATCATATATTAATGTATTTTATTGTTTTAATCCTTTATGCATCTTACAGATAATGCATCATGTCCAAGAGGATTAGTTCTTCTTATAATTGCTTCATCAAAATATAAATCATGTCCATGTACTGATGTTGAGTAAAAAGACACAAATTCTCCTAAGCTTGCGAATCTATAACCATCATAATCGACACCATCACCAACGGAACAACGACCAGATGGAAGTGCAGAAAATCCAACTTCATCTGATGCATCCGTATTTGGAGACAGCCAATATTCTGTACCTTTAGCCTTAAGCTTTCCGCCAGATGTGTCTTCACTACCTAAAAAGCTGATAAGCTTGTCCCATTCTTCATTGCTTGGTAAATGCCAACCAGAAGGGCATAATTTTTTAGCATAAGAGTAAGAGTACAGTACTCCGTGCTTACTGTAATTTGTTGTCTTCTTTGCTTCATTAACATCTGTCCCATAATATCCATAAACGAAAATCCCGGGTTCTGAAGTAGGATGCTCATTAGGGTTATTTACCGAAGGTAGGTATGCCAAATTCTCAGCCATCCATACCTGATCTCCTATAGTGACTGTTTTATAGGTTTTACCATCCCTAGAATCAACAAAAGTATCGTAGTTCTCTGGGTTGTCATTGATACCATCATCTTTAGAACAAGAAAAAACGATGACAGAAATTAAGAAAATAATTACATTGGTTTTTTTAAATAAATACATACTGTAAAGTTTATTTCACCCATGCCCCAAGGATGAAGTTTATTTTTATAAAACGTGGGACTCATGCATACTGGGAATTTCAAAAAGTGCAAACGTTTAATTTTTACATGGCGGTTGTAATATATTGTAACCTATTGTCAAATATAAAACGAAATATTAGTTGTCACAAATTACAACTAATGAAATTTCCTCAGCTACAACTAAAAATTGGACAACGAATTAAATTTCTTAGGGAATCAAAAGGAATTACACAGCAAGATTTAGCTGCAATGTGCAATTTTGAAAAAGGTAGTCTTTCTCGGATAGAGGCTGGGGAACGAAATTTAACTCTGCTATCTATGTTTAAAATTAGCCAAGCATTAGATATTACAATTGAGGTTTTAGTTAAAGTAGAATAAAAAGAAAGCCCACCGAGCGATGGGCATTTACCGTTGCCACCCCTGTCAACGGCTTCTTGTGATATCAAATGTAAGAAACAACAAAACAAAAATCAATAGTTAACTTAACCAATAATGCCCATATGGTCGTTTATCGGTTAGTTGTTGCATATACCCCTCAAATGAGAGAAAGTGCTCAGAGCGGTCAGTATGGACATTCTAACAAGCTGACTCAATTTAACAATCAAAAGAACATTTATTCGTTAGAATATTTTGGTAAATTGTAATTGAATTTATTACAGCCACAAATGAAATTTACATTCATTAGGTTGCTGTGGAAGAAATAACAATCAACTTCCACTAGCTATTTCTTTACAATCCTTGGTATTCAACCAAATATTTTGTACTTTAGTACAACACAGCAAAACATGTTTAACAGCATGTTTTGCTGTGTTGTATAGCAGTTTTAGTATTTGCACGTTGAAAAATACACAATATTTTGTTAAAAAAAATCGTTTGCGAAGCACTAATGTTCTTTGAAAAATTTATATTATTGTACCCAAAACTAATCATCTGACACTAATGCAGTTCTATTTAAACTATGAACACAAAACGTAACTCTGATTCGATTGATAGTTTAGTAAAGGGTACAGCTTGGGTAATTTTACCCAGTTTATGGGTTTTAGTTGTTTTAATTATTTCATTTCCTAAAATAACGTTTACGTATTTTAGCCCAATGCCTGAACTAGATAAGACTATCAGTGAAAGCTTTAAACAGCATTATATGATATCAGCTTATGCTGTATTAGTCCTGATGGCATTGGAAGCCGTGTTTGTATTATCTTCAAAGGGAAAAGATATTTTTGAAATAAAAATTAATGGTTTATATACACTAACCGGTTTTGTTTTACTTTTAGCGTATGGGATAATGGTAATTTCGATTTTTTTTAACGCCAATAATGGTGGAGTGGAAAAAGGTTTCCCATTTCACACATTATTTAATTGGATGGTTTTTATTTTGGTTTTACTAAAATATTTATTTCAATTTTCAAAGATAAGACTTAGCAAAGCATAAACCTTTTAAGGATTTACACCGTTAAATCATTAAGATATAAAATCTAGTTATGGAACTTGTATTAATAATTTTTGGAACATCAACCATTATTACAGCCTTAGCATTCTTTTTGAATTCTTGGGAAAGAAATGCCCCAATAGTAGCTGTTGCTGGCAATATAAAAACAGTTAGTAAAGGATATAAGTGCAACTATAAAATGTCAGCATTCAATTTATATTTGTATAAATGGAAAATTATTACTCCTATTACACATATGGCAGTATTCGTGGGTGGTTCATCAATGAGTAAATTTGGGCTAAAAAATAAAGAAATTGTTTTTGTTAAGAAAATTAAGAAAGACAAAATAAAAAAGATTGTGGAGGGCGATAATGTCTTAATTGATGTACGGAGCTATCCTGATAAGGTGGCAAATGAAGATTACAAACTAAGGTGTTTTGAGGGGTTTAATGATGAAAACAAAATGTTGGTTTCAACCTATGATACTGATGGGAAAAAATATATAAGTGATAACCATAGTATTGAGAATGTTATTGGCATTGTGGATTTTAAGCTAGACTAAGGATATAAAAATCAATTGGAAAAGGAGAGTGGCTGCATAGTACTCTCCTTTTTTATTTAACAAATATTTATAGAAACTTTTGCTAATCGTGTAGCATGTCCCATTAGTAATCGCTGACAGGGCGAGCTCTCATTCCTCCATACGTATGGGGCTCTTATATGGTGGTTCGCTGAGTCATAGAAAACAGAACCATGTTTGGTTTTAGCTGAATGCAGATTTCTAGCAAAGAAACTCAATCACGCCTTTTTAAGTGCACAACAGTAACTGTAGTATCCATAGTTAGGCTTTGAGTAATGCGAAAGCCCCCATTCACACACAATCATCCAATTTAAACATCAAATCAAGCCGTAGGAGGTATGATCTCATCGCTGAGAACAAACACCATAGCAGAACAAAACAAAGCCCAGAATCTTCCATATTGGGAAGCTAGTTTTTTTGTTTTTGATGCAATAAAGTAATCAATAATAATATTATTCTATTGGTTTTTACCAAAAGTATAAATAACTTGTGTTCGTTATTTCAGATTTTAGAATATCGAATGCCGTATTTGTTGGCTGGCAGTTTATCCAAAAGCATGCCTAGAGGAGAATTAATGAATTAGTAGAAAACCAAAACCATGAACGACAAACTATACAAACTAATAAGTAACCTTCTACTCTCTTTAGCCTTTAGCTGCATTTTTGCAGGGGCAACAGGATACATTTACAGAACAGAAAGCTACTATATTGTAGTTGGTGACAGAACGCAAATTACTCAAGGCATGTACGATAGTTACGAAGAGGATATTCGCGCCAATGAAATAAAATTTAACTCTGATTTAGCTTTGGCTATGGGTTTTGCGTATTCCTGCCAATTCGGACACTCAGTCCCGCGCAAAACGGACACCTAGTCCTGCTGAAAACGGACAGTTTTCCTATCGCTCATTTTCACACAT
>JANQII010000313.1 GCA_028282195.1 Prolixibacteraceae bacterium | reverse complement strand
TCATAAAGTTTCGTTGAAAAACTCATCGGATGACTCTGCTGATATTGAGTATTTTAGTCATCCGATGAGTGACACATTAATTCAAAAACCCACTACTAGCTTGTACGAAAAATGTTCAAAAGAATAATAGGCAAACTTTTCATGTGATTTCTTTCACTTCAATTTGTTGCTTCCCTCCTTTCTTCGTTCTGACAATTGGACGAATAATTAATCGCAACGATTGGTCATAAGTGACGTAATTCCAAAACCAATTAATAAAGATTAGCAAACGGTTTTTTACACCAACGATGGACATTAGATGAACAAACATCCAGATCAACCAGGCAATAAAACCTCCAAATTTCAACAAGTGCAAATCTGCAACTGCACGGTTTCTTCCTATTGTAGCCATTGAACCTTTATCGACATATTGATAAGCCTGCAGTTCTTTTCCATCACGTATCGCTTGCAAATTAGCAGCCAGCTGTGTTGCTTGCTGCAAAGCCACTTGTGCAACCTGAGGATGCCCGTAAGGGTATGTGTTTGTCTCCATGTAAGCAATATCGCCTATTGCAAAAATATTCTCATAACCCACTACCCGATTGTATTGGTCTACCTTAATTCGGTTTCCACGCACAATCGTATCTGGATTTATTCCTTCCGGCATTTGACCTTTAATACCTGCGGCCCATATCAGAATTTTAGTATTAAAACTCTCTCCACTTTCCAACTTAACCACAGAACCGTCAAAGTCAACCACTTTACAATTCAATCTTACACTTATTCCCAAATTTTCCAGATACATTTTTGACTTTTGGGCTGCATGTTTACTCATACCGCTTAAAAGTTGATCAGCAGCCTCTACAAGGGTAATATTCATTAGGCTAAAATCCAACTCCGGATAGTCTTTGGGAAGTACAAACTTTTTCATTTCAGCTAGTGCCCCACATACCTCAACACCCGTTGGGCCACCGCCAACCACTACAATGCTTAGCTGTCTTTTCAATTCTTCCAGCTTACGCTCTGTTACGGCTACTTCAAAGTTCTGTAACAAACTATTTCGAAGAAATAAAGCTTCTGAAACCGATTTCATGGGAATGCCATTTTCTTCAAAACCAGGCATGCCAAAGAAATTTGTTGTTGCCCCAGTCGCAATTACCAGATAGTCGTACCAAACTGTGCCTAAAGTTGTTTCGAGCAAGTTTTCTTCGGACAAAATCTTTTCAACTTCAGCAATTCGAATATGTACATTTTTAATCTTCTGAAAAACTTTCCGAAGCGGAAACGAAATTGAACTTGGCTCTAAACCAGATGTAGCTACCTGATAAAACAATGGTTGAAACTGGTGATAATTGTTCCGGTCAATTAAGACTACCTGAAACCCTTTATGATAAATTTTTCGGGCAAGTTTTAAACCACCAAAACCGGCACCAACAATAACAACTCTTTTTTGCTCAGTCTCAGGAATATTAACGGGCATAAGAAA
The DNA here is from genome assembly GCA_028282195.1 of Prolixibacteraceae bacterium. Classification (GTDB taxonomy): domain Bacteria; phylum Bacteroidota; class Bacteroidia; order Bacteroidales; family Prolixibacteraceae; genus Sunxiuqinia. Next base: position 253 of record JANQII010000313.1, on the reverse strand, counting down.
TCTTTTTCCTGTGAAACAATTAATACCTGCCATTGTTGATACTGAACATTTTTTTAAAATTAATCCTATAAACCTTTTATACAGGCACAGTTCTTGTGGTAATCCACATCGACAAATTAAACCTGTAAGTCATGAAAACATTATCTACTTTGGCCTTAGAAGCTGTCTAAATTTTATTTTTCAGAATGATTATGATGTATTTTTTGTTTAGACAAGGCGAATTTGACGCGAATAGCACCAGCTATTTAAGGAA
>JANQII010000312.1 GCA_028282195.1 Prolixibacteraceae bacterium | reverse complement strand
TCATAAAGTTTCGTTGAAAAACTCATCGGATGACTCTGTTGATATCGAGCATTTTAGTCATCCGATGAGTGACACGTTAATTCAAAAACCCACTACTAGATAACCTCTGGCAGGCTTCAGGTGATGTGTTTGTTTCTTTAAAAGATATGATTATTGACTACTTAAGACATTTTGAATTGCATATCAGGGAGATAGAAGAGTTGATGAAATAGAACCAGATTCAGGAATCAAGGGACAAGAATCAAGAAGCTTTTTAAATTTACCTTAAATCACCTAAACTTCTATTAACAACATATCCAATGCAAGCATTTTCGTTTATTTTTGCATCGGAATTTTAATATACAAGTCAAACTTTCCTTAAAAAATAAAAACATGATAATTAGTGCGTTACAAAAGGCAAGGGCAGAATATCAGCCTAAACTTCCTAAGTCATTAACAGGTTCTGTAAAATTAGTTGACGGAGCTGCAACTGAATCCGTAGCAGATCAGGCTGAAATTAAAGAGTTGTTCCCTAATACTTACGGGATGCCATTAATTACTTTTGAAGAAACTGATGGAGCTACAGATTATCCGGCAGTTAATGTTGGTGTTATCCTTTCCGGTGGACAAGCCCCGGGTGGACACAATGTTATTTCAGGTATTTTCGATGGTATTAAAAAAATAAATGCTGATAGTAAATTATATGGTTTTCTTGGCGGCCCGGGTGGTTTGGTTGATCACAAATACATTGAAATCACAGCAGGGTATTTGAATGGTTATCGTAATACGGGTGGTTTTGATATCATTGGTTCCGGCCGTACAAAATTAGAAGAAGAAGCTCAGTTTGATAAAGGCCTGGAGATTCTTAAAGAGCTTAACATTAACGCATTGGTAATTATTGGTGGTGACGATAGTAACACAAATGCTTGTGTGTTGGCTGAATACTATGCCGCAAAAAATGCAGGTGTTCAGGTTATAGGTTGTCCTAAAACTATTGATGGTGACCTTAAAAACGAAATGATTGAAGCTTCATTTGGTTTTGACACTGCAGTAAAAGTTTATGCTGAGCTAATTGGTAACATCCAACGCGATGCCAACTCTGCAAAGAAATACTGGCACTTTGTAAAATTGATGGGACGCTCTGCATCTCACATTGGTTTGGAAGCTGCTTTGCAAACTCAACCGAACATTACTTTAATTTCTGAAGAAGTTGCAGAGAAAAAGCAAACTCTTGATGAGATTGTTGCTTACATGGCTGACATTGTTGCAAAACGTGCTGCCGAAGGTAACAACTTTGGTGTTGCTTTGATTCCAGAAGGATTGATCGAGTTTGTTCCAGAAATGAAAGCATTGATTGCTGAATTGAATGACTTGCTTGCTGAAGGTTCTGCAATTGAAAAAGAATTCAAGATGATGAAGAAAAGCCACCGTTTAGCTTGGTTAGCTGAGCAATTAACTGCTGAATCAGCTGCTGTTTTCAATTCATTGCCTACAGGAATTGCTACTCAGTTAACTTTGGATCGTGACCCACACGGAAATGTTCAGGTTTCATTAATTGAGACTGAAAAATTGTTGGGTGAAATGGTGAAAACCAAATTGGCCGAAATGAAAGAAGCTGGTGAGTTCAAAGGTAAATTCGGTACTCAATATCACTTCTTCGGATATGAAGGCCGTTGCGCCGCACCTTCAAACTTTGATGCTGATTACTGTTACTCTTTAGGGTATAATGCTGCATTCTTAATTGCAGAAGGTAAAACGGGTTATATGTCGAGTGTACGTAATACAACTGCTCCTGCAGAAGAATGGATTGCTGGTGGTGTTCCGGTAACTATGATGATGAACATGGAAAAACGCCATGGCCATATGAAACCTGTTATTCAAAAAGCATTGGTTGAATTAGATGGTGCTCCATTTAAATTCTTGCTTGAAAACCGTGAAAAGTGGGCATTTGAGCCTGATTACCTATATCCGGGACCTATTCAATATTGGGGACCGAGTGAAGTTTGCGACCGTACAACAGTTACGCTTCAATTGGAGCAAGGAAAGAAATAATTTCTTAAATATTATAAATGAAAAACCCTTTCAGATTCTGGAAGGGTTTCTTTTTAAAATTATGCAGTGGCAACTTCATGCCAATGAAAGAAGCTACAAGTCTTGTTATGGTTTTTTAGTATAAATTAAAAACCCACTTCCTTTGGTGGTGGTTATGTTTAAAGGGTCGTGCCTTGATCTTCATACAAGAAAATGTAAAATATCGAATAAACCTGCCTGTCGGATTTCCTCCCGTAGGGATGGCAGACAGGAAATATCCAATCAGAAAGTTCGTGGCTGGTGTTTTTTACATTTTTTGTTCCTTCTTTCTTATTTTGACTTTC
>JANQII010000238.1 GCA_028282195.1 Prolixibacteraceae bacterium | reverse complement strand
TTTTCCTTTCTTCTGCGTTAAGTTTTTTCGCCGTAGCTGTGGCTATGCCTGTAAAACTTGCCTTGAACAAAGAAAAATACCATCAAAAATTTTAATTCGCTTAATTAACAATCTTCACACTAGTTAAAATCCAAAGATCCCGATCCGCACTACGATCGGGATCAGTTCGGTTTAGATAATCTCAGTTCTCAGGCGGCTGCCGGATCCTGAAATTATTGCCTCACTGATTTAACGGCTTGGTTAAACCGGGCAGTGATTATCCTTCTATTTTTAAGATTGTTTCAATTTGGAGTTTATTGTCTGGCAAGTAATTAGATGAAACATCCCAAATGATCTCATAATCAATACCAAAATATTCATGAAACATTTTATATGTCCGATCTTTTTTCTACAAATCAGGCGTAGTTGACTTGTTTTAAGATACTATCTTTAATTGGTTCTTTAAGGGCATTTTGGGTAACAAGATCAATCTTTCTGTTAAAGATTTTTTCGAGGTAGATTTCCAGTGAAAAGAATTTCCAACCGATTGGTTTATCCAACTCTACTAATATATCGCTATCTTAAGTGAAGGTATTGTCAGAATATGAACCAAATACACCTATCTCTTTCACTGCATAGTTTTTGCGTAAAACTGGCTTAAGCTCTTTTAATTTTAATAATATTTCACTTTTATCATGCACAAATCAAATATAACAAATTTTGTTACCAAATGTCTATACTACATGATGTATAACTCGAATGTATTGTAAGCTTTTATTATAATCCTTAAAACCACTTCCTTTGGAGGGTCATCCAGGGATCAGACCTCCCTGGTTTTGACTTTTTAGTTTATCCCTCATGCAAAGGGGCATCAAAAGCCAGTTACCCGGGAATGCAGGGGACATTAAGAACTTATAAAGCTACAGGCAGGCTTTAAAAATTTATATTCTGTGTTTTCACTAACCACCAATTAACCAATTTTCGGAACCTTTAAACCTTTCAGTTCCACACTTGTTTTCTTATCAAAACTAAAGACATGATTGCAATTATATCCCCAGCCAAAGCATTGGATTTTAATGGTAAACCTGTAACCAACGAATATACTCAGCCCATATTTTTAAACGAAGCCACCCGATTAAACAGACAGCTAAAAAAACTGAGGGCTTCTGACTTATCTGAACTCATGGGCATTTCGCAAAAACTAGCAGAATTAAATGTAGACCGGAACTTATTGTGGAAGCCTCCTTTCACTTCGGAGAATGCCAAACAAGCCGCCCTTGCTTTTAATGGAGATGTTTATCAGGGCCTGCAGGCAGAGACTTTCTCTGATGAAGATTTTGAGGTTGCACAAAATCAAATACGAATACTATCCGGTTTATATGGTCTGCTGAAACCATTGGATTTAATTCAGGCTTACCGGCTGGAAATGGGAACTAAACTCGAGTTCGGGAAATACAATAACCTCTATGAATTCTGGCAAACCAAATTAACTAAAGCATTGAACGATGAGCTTAAAACAACTGGGGGCCCTTTAATAAATCTTGCATCCAATGAGTATGGTAAAGCAATAATCCTGAAAAAGATAAAAGCTGAAGTGATAACGCCTTCTTTTAAGGATCATAAAAATGGGAAGTACCAAATGATTTCATTCTTTGCTAAAAAAGCCCGAGGATTAATGTGTCGCTTTATGGTCCAGAATAAAATTTCAAATGCTGAAGAATTAAAAGCTTTTGACCTGGAAGGCTATTATTTCAACAACAATTTATCTGAAGGTAATAAGTGGGTATTTACAAGGGACAAGCAACCCTAAAAACCAGTGTCAAAAAGACTCACGTAGCTCTACGGCTATGCGCGGATTTTTATGCATTCCCGGAAACAAAAAGATCTTCGACTTAACCGTCATTTCAGGCATGGCATAACATTAGAACACATTTTTTGTACCACTAAAATTCATTCTAAACTCGGAAGGGGTACAATCCTGCCTTTTTTTAAAAATACGGTTGAAGTTTGAAATATTATTGAATCCGCATTCAAAACAAATCTCGGAAATACTTTTATTGCTCTCGATCAACCACCGGGTAGCATAACCAATCCTTATTTCATTAACAAAATCAACAAACGATTTTCCTGTTCGCTGCTTAATTAACCGGCTAAACGAAACAATAGGCATATTAACAAGTCCAGCCGCTTCTTCAAGCATCAGTTTTTTCCAATAGTTATCCTTTACGTAATTATATATAACCTCTATCTTTTCACTGTTATGAAAATCACTCTGACGCTGAAATGCCATATTAGCCAACAATTGCTGATCACGGGAAATAGCCAGGTCATACAGCAATGACTGCAATTCCATAAAACTATCAAACCCCTGTTTTTTACTAATCCGGTCCAGTTTGCTCTCTGCAATCCGGGTTGTTTCATCAGAAAAAAGAATTCCCCGCCTGGCATTATGAAATAATTCCCGAATAGGCTTCAATATATTCTTATCCAAAAATGAATCAGAAAACAAATCTCTTGGAAACTGAATTGTAATCTCATGCAGCTTCTTATTAATGTCGTTTTTGTAATTCTCCCAACCATGATAGAGATTTGGACCTACCATGACCAACTCCATATCTCCAAGCTGACCAATATGATCCCCGACAAAGCGCCTGGCCCCTTCAGCATTGACAATAAAATTGATTTCATATTCCGGATGAAAATGAATTGGGAAGTTAAATCCATGCCTCTGCCTGTCAAACACCAGGAAGCAATCATTCTCCCTTAATGGGGTAATCTCTCTGTGGATGTCGTTTTTCACTATAATGCAACTATTAATATTAAAAAAATATAAACAAATGATAAAATAACACAACCAAATACTGTTACTAAGATAAAATATAATCAAAAAAAAACAAATAAACCAGCTTGTTAAATTCATTCATACAACTAATAAACAGTACATTAAACAGAAAACAACTCAAAAAACCAATACTGGATCAAGCAAAAACACAAGTTCACCTGATAAAATAATACATTACTTTGATATAATTACACTTGCGGCAACATAAAACCGGCCATAATTTTGACACGTGTTTTATTCCCGGAAAATAGTATAACTTATTTAAAACCAATTTAAGAAACATATCTATGAAAAAACATCTGCGTTTATTACTGGTGCTGTACCTGTTATCAGTCAGTGTGATAACATTTGCGCAGCAACGCACAATAAAAGGCAAGGTTTATGACTCAAACAACGAGACATTACCTGGCGTTTCTATTGTTGTTAAAGGAACTACCAATGGTACAATTACCGATATTGACGGAAATTACTCCATTACTGTTCCCGAGAATGCACAATCCTTAATATTTTCTTTTGTAGGATTTGACCCCCAGGAAATTGATATTGCGGGAAAGTCTGAGGTTAACGTAAGCATGATAACTTCTTATCAGGATATTGATGAGGTCGTTGTAGTTGGATACGGTACCTTAAAAAAGAGTGATCTCACCGGAGCAGTTTCAAAAGTTGGGGGGGATGATCTTCAACAGATTGCAACTTCGGATGTCTTACAAACGTTACAGGGGAAAGTTGCCGGGGTTGATGTGATCTCAAATTCCGGGGAACCTGGTGCCGGGGTAAAGATCCGTATCCGTGGTGTCGGATCATGGAATAACAGTGACCCAATCTACGTTGTTGATGGATTTCCTACTAATGATATCAGTAACATTGCCCCATCAAACATCGAAAGTATTGAAATTTTACGGGATGCCTCTGCTACCGCGATCTATGGATCACGTGGTGCAAACGGGGTTGTCTTGGTTACGACCAAACAGGGCTCCGAAAGTAAAGCAAAGATAGAGGTCAACGCTTATGGCGGTGTTCAATACACCAATGAAAGGATTGATCTTACCAATGCCACTGATTTTTCAATTCTAAGAAAAGAGGCTTTCGAAAATGTCGGGAAGCTCATCCCTCCTGATGAACTGGAAATCCTTGATTTTGTAATAGCCAATAATTATAAAGGTACGGATTGGCAGGACGAACTACTTGGTGTTGCCCCTGTACAGAATTACAACATTACCGCCCTGGGGGGCAATGATAAGGTATCATATAATGTTGGTGCAACCCTGTTTATGCAGGAAGGGCTAATTGATAACAGTGGAATGGACAAACTATTTTTATGGGTCAATAATGAATATAAACTAAGCGATAAAGTTACGCTTGGTGCAAACATCTCTTATTCCACCTTTAAAAAGAACAACCACAACGCTGATGCTTTTTCAGGTGCGTTGCCGATTGCAATCCGTATGGATCCCATAACCCCCGCCTGGGACAAGCAAACGAACAATTACGGATCACGCTTTTTAAGCGGTGTGGTAATCGTTAACCCGGCACTCGCGGTTGATGAGGCAGAAAATCAAACCCGGGGCGAACATAAACTTGTTGGGAACTTCAGCCTGAATATTGACGACATTTTTACCGAAGGTTTATCATTCAAAACAATGTATGCAGCGGATTTGAAATTTTACCACGCAAAGAACTTTTACCCGGAATACTTCATTGCTGCTGACCAGTTTAGGGACCAAAGCCAACTCTACGAACAGAAAGGGACTGGTGTTAGCTGGGCATGGAACGGTTTCTTCAACTATACCCGGACTTTCAACGACCACAGCATCAACGCCATGGCAGGTACAGAGGTGCAGGAATTCAAATGGGATGATATCTGGGCGCAAGGATTTGATGTACCGGCACTGGATGACCTGATGTACCTGGGATTGGCCAGGAACAAGGAACAACGGGACCTGGGCGGTAGTGCTTCAAAAAACACCTTAGCTTCATTTTTTGCAAGAGCAAACTATTCATACAAAAGCAAATATTTACTAACTGCTACCATGCGGGCTGATGGTTCTTCAAAATTCCTTGGCGACAACAAGTGGGGATATTTCCCTTCATTTTCAGCTGGATGGAATGTGAAAGAAGAATCTTTTATGCAAGATGTAAATTTCATTGATCGGTTTAAAGTCCGCGCAGGATGGGGCCAGGTAGGTAATGAGGGCTCAATCGGAAATCACGACTATGTAACAACGATGAACACGGGCTACACTTACGTTATTGGTGACCGGATTGTTGATGGAGCCGTTGCAAAAAAAATTGCCAATCCGGATATCAAATGGGAAACTTCAGAACAAACAAATGTTGGGGTTGACTTCAGCTTTTTAGATCAGCGGTTTGATGTATCGATTGACTATTACAACCGGACAACACGTGACCTCCTGCTGGAAAAGCAAATACCATATTATGTTGGTGCACAACGCCCAACAGTAAATGCCGGAACGATGAAAAACACTGGTTTTGACATTTCGCTGAATTGGCACGAAACAAGGGGTTCCGGGTTTAAATATGCCATAGGCTTAAATATTAGTGCTGTCAGCAATGAAGTTACCGATCTTGCAGGGGACGAGCCTTTTGCCGATGGAAGTGTTCCTAAATTAGGCAGTGTTACCCGAACTGAAGAAGGTGAAGAACTGGCTTACTTCTACGGGTTACAGACTGATGGGATCATTAATGATCAGGCAGAACTTGATGCCTACCTTACAGATGTGACTTCTTCAAAAGCCGAATTGGGCGATGTAAAATTCATTGACCAAAATGATGATGGTATGATTGACGATGAAGACAAAATAAAGCTGGGAAGTGCATTCCCTGATTTTACTGCCGGCTTAAACATTGACCTGGGCTATAAAGGGTTCGATTTCAAAGCTTTTATTTACGCCTCGGTTGGAAATGAAATTGTAAATGGTAATTCATACTGGACACATACATCCGGGATCCTTTCCAATTATTCAACAGACCGGTTAAACCGCTGGACAGAATCAAACACTTCAACAAATGAGCCAAGAATGGTTAGCAATGATCCAAATCAAAACTGGAGATTCTCTGACCGCTACGTTGAAGATGGAACTTATGTGAGATTGAGAAATATCCAACTTGGTTACTCATTACCCAAAAACATCATTGAAAATATTGGTTTGAGTAAATTAAGGGTCTATGTTTCTGCAGACAACTTATTAACCTTTACAAAATACTCAGCCTGGAACCCTGAAGTAGCAAGCTATGGAGGGGCACTCGGCGGAGGGGTTGACTACGCAACATATCCAATGCCAACAATCATTAATGGTGGGATTAACTTAACCTTCTAACACAAAACAGAAACAACGATGAAAAAGTTAATATATATATTTCTAGCATTCGGGGTATTGCTTTCAGGTTGTAACGATTTTCTTGAAATTGACCCAATAGCCCGGGAAACAGAAGAAAGTTTCTTCGAAACCCCTGAAAACGCCATTTATGCAGTTAATGCCTGTTACGATATTATTGGTATGACAGAAGGACCTGGCCCTGACGGGCAATGGCTTTCACACAACTACGAATTCTTCTTCGGCGATTTTTTAAGCGATGATGCTGAAAAAGGAAGTAAGGAAGCTGATTTCCAGGAACTGCAGGAAATGATTGAATGGCGTGTTACCTCTGGCAGTGGTGTACTTGAATCATTGTGGATCAAATGTTATGATGGAATTTACCGGACCAATTCTGTATTAAAACAACTTGCCAACAGCACCTTAGATGAAAGTTTAAAAACACGCCTTGAAGGCGAAGCTTACTTCATCCGTGGCTATTTCTATTTTTACCTGGTAAAAGTTTATGGTGGCGTCCCTCTATTCACTGAACCACTGACACCGGCTGAATTTGGAACATTGCAAAGGGCAAGTTACCACGAAACATTTGAGCAAGCGATCGCAGACTTTAAAGCAGCAATTGACAGATTACCTGAAAAAAGCGGGTATGATTCTTCCGAAAAAGGAAGGGCTACCAAAGGCGCGGCCAGGACTTACCTTGCACGGACACTGATGTACCAAATAGGCATGGATTCTGAATCTACTGCAAGCTGGGACGATGTTTACGAACAAACATCAGCCGTTATTGCCAGCAATGAATATCAGCTGGTTTCAAATTACGCCACCATTTTTGAAATGGAAGGTGAAAATAATAGTGAGTCAATCTTTGAACTTCAAATGCTTGAAGGGACAACTGGAAATGCCCCTCAAAAAACCGGCACCAACTTCAATCAGTTCCAGGGAAACCGAAAAGACTGGGGATGGGGGTTCAACAACCCTTCGGAAAACCTTTTTGCATCATTTGAAACAGATGATCCACGTTTAAGCTGTACTGTTTACGGTGCTTCTTTTAACGATGGTATTGTTCATGGAGTAAAGCAGGAATATGATTTCACAGAGCAAATGTCACCCTACCTCAACCGTAAAGCTGCCCTTGAGCCGGCATTCCGTCCTTCAATTAGCAAAAGTAGTGCGTTCAATGTTCGAAAGTCAAGGTATGCAGAAGTTCTGTTAATGCACGCTGAAGCTGCCTATCATAAAGGGGACGAAGGCACTGCAAAACAAATGCTGGAGATGATCCGCGACAGGGCAAGAAGCAGTTCTTTTGCCAAAGGATACACTGAAGGCTCAACAGACTACACGCCTACTGGTTTCAGCAACAATCTTCCGGAAGTTAGCACTTCAGGCCAGGACCTGCTTAATGACATCTGGCATGAACGTCGTGTAGAGTTGGCTATGGAAGCACATCGCTTCTGGGATTTAGTTCGAACCGGACGCTATCTGGATGCTCTCGACACAAAGAAAAGTACATTCAAAACTTCTGATGGAACGGCTTTCCGTTACGAAAACACCGACCTGCGTGGAAATTGCCTGGAAAAATCAATTGATGGACCCAATGGCAACAAAGTACCTCTCATGCCAATTCCGTTACGCGAAGTCGAAGATTGGGGTTTAGTTCAAAATAGTGGATATTAAAAAATGCAACAATCATGAAGAAGATATATAACTTACTAATCAATATTTCCCTATCCGCAATCATCCTGTTTTCATTAGGTTGCGAAGATAAAGAGTGGGGAGAGGATTATGACATCAACTGGCCTGTTCCGCAAATAACAGGCTTAAGCTCTAACGATGCTTTTATTGATGAAATCATAACAATTAATGGTACTAATCTTGATAAAGTTACTTCTATAAAACTTGCAGGGCAGGATTGTGAAATTGTTGAAGGTTCAGCAAGTACATCCTCTATCCAATTTAAAATTGCCCGTCGGGCGGAAACAGGAATTGTTACTTTAAAAAATGTTTACCGAAGGGAATCAGCATCATCAGAGGCATTAAAAGTAAATTATCCGAATGTCCTTATTACCGGCTGGCCTACCAAACTGGTATCAGGTGAAGCTTTCGATATTGAAGGTGAAAATGTTGATTTGATTACGGAAGTAACGGTTAACGGGCAAACCCTCAAGATCACCAGTGCTGCTTCAACGACAAAAATTACAGTTCCAACTGCAGGCATGGTTTTAATCCCCGGAGAAACGGCTGTGATTAAAGTTAAAGCACTTGGAGAAATTGGGATTGATGAAGTTTCCGGAATTGCAATTGAAGAACCAACAGACATCTTTGATGCAGCCGAACCAATCATCCTTTGGGATTTTGAAGATGGAGCACCGGAAATGGTCGATGTAGAAAATGATCCTGCTCAAGCTGGAATAAACCTTGGTGGAATTTCAAAAGGACGTGGAGATAATTACTTCTCTGTTTTGAACCCTGGAGAAGATTCCGGATGGAAAACTTATTTCTACATCCGCAAACAAGGACCGATTGATTTATCAACGTTCCATGAGCCATACATTACTTTCCTGGTGAACACCAATGGAAACCGGGGTTATATTAATCCATTTATGACCCAGGACGGATCTGCAAAAGACAACCATTTACACAATGGCAATGCTGCAGATAACCTTAAATATGATGATAATTATGCTGTGCAAACCGAAGGTTGGGAATGGCGATCATATCCAATAGCCAAACTATTTGGAGACTTTAACCCAACGGGCATTTTTGACGAAGTGGCAATGAGGTTTATCTCGGGTAATGTTGGAAATGGCGATGGCGTAGTGGAAGACTTTGAGATCCATGTTGACCAGATCATGATAACTGATGGCCCACAAAATCCGATTGCCAAAGTTTTTGACTTTGAAGATGGAAATGATGCCTGGGAAGATAATGGTTTTAATGCGAACCATGCCATAAAATCCGAAGCACCATTCGGAAGCGGTGACAGCTACTATTCTGTATGGCTAACTGCTGAAGCTTCATGGAACTGGACCGGGGCAATAGGAAATTACAATGCCGTTGATTTAAGCACAGCCATAGACCCGCATCTCAGCTTTATTTACAACACAAATGGCAACAAAGGAATGGTTCAGGTTGAAGTTTGGCAAAATGACACCAAATGGGGAGGAAGCGTTGACATGAGTGATTATTTCATCCAATCTGACGGCTGGGTGCCTCTGTCAATCCGGTTAGTGGATTATTTGGGTAACTGGGGTGGCGATGCCAGCGAGTTTGATCCGGCAGCTCCGATTGACTATGTGAAAATAGGATTTACAACAGGTAATGTTGGTGCCGGAGAAGAATATGAAGTAAATATTGACGATATTTATATTTCTGATGGTAAAATGTGGTAAAATAATTTGGACAGTGTCTTTATGGCACTGTCCAAATCTTACCTGTGAAGTTGTCAAAAGTTAAATGATAATAGTATGCCATTGAATGGAAAAATTGTTTTTTGACTCTGCCTCCCTGCCTGACGGTAGGCAGGTTCTCCCTCTCTTCT
>JANQII010000230.1 GCA_028282195.1 Prolixibacteraceae bacterium | reverse complement strand
AGCTATTTAAGGAAAATTCAACGCAGTATAAGCGAACCTGCCTGCGGTAGGCAGGAAAGACGCATAATCAAATGGATGGATAATTTTTAGACAGCTTCTTATACTACGTGAGTATTTTTAACGCAGTAGAATTAAATATCCACCCTCAAAGAAGATGGGTTTGATTTGCACCCATAGGGCACTTAAAAGGAAAACAACACAGAAAGTCAAAATAAGGAATAAGGAACAAAAAATGGATAAGGATTGGATTAGCATGGAACTTTCTGATTTGATATTTCTTATTCGATATTTTACATTTCCAGGTTGTTTATATGCGACGTTTTGTGGTTAATTTGCATAAAACTAAACAAACCGGATAGTATTCGAATCACCGTTCAACGCATTGTACGTGAATAGTTTTCCAGATAGTGGCTCTCCGGCCCCGGTAATCAATTTCAAAACCTCCATGCTCTGAATACTACCAATTATTCCAGGTAATGAACCGAAAACACCTTTCGGTTCGCCATCAATAGATTCGTTCTCCGGCGGTTCAGGAAACAGGTTTTCGTACAATGGCCCACCTTTGTAATTAAAAACAGAAACCATTCCCTGAAACTCTTCGATAGCCCCATGTACCATAGGCTTATCAAAATTTTTACAAAATTTACTAATCAGGTACCGGCTTCGGTAATTATCAGTTGCATCAACAATAATTTCATATCCTGAAAAGATTTCATTGGCATTTTGCCCAGAAATCCGCTCATCATGAATATGAATATTCACATTAGGGTTTAACTCTTCCAAAACTTCTTTTGCATGAAGAACTTTAGACTTGCCAACAACATGGGTGTGGTAAAGAATTTGTCGTTGCAGGTTACTCAGGCTCACGATATCATCATCGACCAGGCCAATTGTTCCAACACCAGCCGCACACAAATACACTGAAACTGGTGACCCTAAACCACCTACACCAATAATTAATACCCGTGCTTCTTTCAACTTCTGCTGTCCGGCCTCCCCTACTCCGGGAAGCATTATCTGCCTGTTGTATCTTTCCCGTTCTTCTTTGCTAAGCATGAGTTTCCTGTAAAATGTTATCCCAATCTTTCCAAACAACCTCGTATCCTTCAGCCTGAATTTTTGCCTCTACTTCAGCTGGTGACCGGTCATCATTCACTGTAAATTGCTCCAAGGCTTTTTCGTTGTTTGCATATCCTCCGGGTTTTGTGCAACTTCCGGCACTCATTGTTGTAATTCCCAGGTGAATAAGTTTATCCCTGAATTGAGAGCTCTCTCTTGTAGACAGGGACAACTCCACGTTTTCATCAAACATCCGGTATGCACAAATAAGCTGAACCAAATTACGATCACTAATTGCATGATCAGGATTAAAGTTTCCGGTGTGAGGTCGTAATCGTGGAAATGCTATTGAGTATTTTGTCTTCCAAAAACTTCGTCGTAAATAATCCAGGTGCAGTGCTGTAAAGAATGAGTCAACGCGCCAGTCCTCCAGGCCCAACAGACAACCGAGGCCGATTTTATAGATTGCAGCATTTCCTAGTCTTTCAGGAGTCTCTAAACGATATTGAAAATTGGCTTTCCTTCCTTTGGGGTGATAAGATGGATATTTCCCTTCGTTGTAAGTTTCCTGGTAAACATACACGGCATGCAAACCCGAATCTACCAAATCCCTGTATTCATCAGTACTCATTGGCTGTACCTCAATAGAAATTTGCTTAAACTGATCGTTTAGCAAGCTCACCATTTCAGAAATATACTTATATCCTGCTTTCCCCGGGCTTTCACCTGTAACCAGTAATAAATGTTCAAAGCCCATTTCCTGAATAGCTTTAGCTTCTTCAAGGACCTGCTTTTGATTTAGGACCGTTCGCTCAATTTTATTTTCATGATTGAAACCACAGTAAACGCAAAAATTTGAGCACTCATTGGATAAATAAAGCGGTACATAAAGCTGAATCGTTTTCCCAAAACGACGTAATGTCCTACTCCTGCTTTTCTGGGCCATTTCCTCTAAAAAAGGCTCAGCAGCAGGTGAAACCAGTGCCTGAAAATCTTCATAAGCAAGACGCTTTTTGCTTAAAGCAGCTAAAACATCTTCTTCCTTTTTAGTATAAATCTGATCCCGGGTTTGTTCCCAGTCGTATGTTTTTAAAAGATCATAAAATCCCATTCCAAGTTGTGTTTAATCTAAAAATGAAGTTAAAGGGCTACTGGCTTCTGCATGTTGAAGTTGTTCTGCCAAACAAGCTTCCCTGGCTATTTGCCCGGCTTCAACTCCCAGTTTAAATGCCTTACCCATTTCTACAGGATCATTCGCAACAGCAATTGCCGTATTGACCAAAACAGCATCGGCACCCATTTCAATAGCTTCAGCTGCATGCGATGGCGCACCAATCCCGGCATCAACTACTACGGGCACATTACTTTGTTCAATAATAATCCTCAGAAAATCACGGGTCTGTAATCCCTGGTTGCTACCAATTGGAGAACCGAGGGGCATTACTGCTGCAGTCCCCGCATCTTCCAACTTTTTACACAAAACAGGATCAGCTTGGATGTATGGCAGAACGATAAAACCGAGCTTGGCTAGTTCTTCGGTTGCTTTCAAGGTTTCTTCCCCGTCAGGCAACAAGTAATGAGGGTCTGGATGAATTTCCAGTTTAACCCAGTTTGTTCCTAAAGCCTCTCGTGCCAGCTGTGCTGCAAATACAGCTTCCCTGGCAGTACGTACACCCGATGTATTTGGAAGCAAGTTTATGTGCTCATGATCCAGATGTTTTAATAGATTGTCATCCTCATCACTGATATCCACCCGGCGCAATGCAACGGTCACCAATTCACTTTCAGAAGCGAGAATGGCTTCCTCCATGATTTTGTTTGAACTGAATTTTCCAGTTCCGGTAAACAATCGGGATTTAAGAACTTTATCTCCTATTTTTAAAGGTTTCATATTATGTTGATTTTTGTTTTTCTAATCTGGATTTTTTAATCTCTGACAACCACTTGCTTGTTTCATTATCAATAGAATTTGCTTTTAGGATTGAAGAAGAAACCGCTAACCCTTGAAGGCCGGACTTTATTAACCCAGGAATATCCTGAAAAACAATACCCCCAATGCCAATTACCGGAGTATTAATATTTCTCCGCTCTAATTCACGAAGAATCATTTCATAGCCTTCTAATCCTAAAACCGGACTTAAATTTTCTTTGGTTGATGTAAAACGAAACGGTCCTAAACCGATATAGTCAACGTTTTGATCAACCAACTGAAGAATATCTTCAATGGTATTTGCCGTTCCGCCAATTATAAATTTATTCCCTAAAATTTTCCTAGCTTCAACCGGACTCATATCCTGTTTCCCCAAATGAACGCCATCAGCTCTAACTTCCAGAGCAATCTCTGGATTATCATTAATGATCAATTTAAAATCAGCCTGTGATTTCAATACATTAATCTTCATTGCTTCTGCTATTATTTGCTCTTCACTGTGCTTCTTCATACGAAGCTGTACCCAGTCACAACCGCCTACAACTACACTTTCAACCTGTTCTACAGGGCTAAATCCATCCATCGGATGTGTAATAAAATGAAGGTTTGATATCGTATTATTCATTTGCATAGTGATAAGCTAAACGAGTTGAGTTGCTAATTAAAATAGGCTGAATGTATTCTTTTGCATTCTTACAAGCTTCTGGAATTGATTGTCCTAATGCAAGATTTGCAGCAATTGCCGACGACAGTATGCACCCTGTTCCATGCTTTGAGAACCCTTCTTTCCTGCGATGCTCAAACTGGTACAATTGGTTTTCAAAAACTAATTGATCAACTGCCATTTGATCATCTGAATGACCCCCTTTCAACAATACTGCTGAAGTAGTTTTTTCTGAAATCTCGTTCACGTTGGTTATTCCAAACAATATTTCAAACTCAGGGAGATTTGGGGTAAGCAAATCGATTTTATTTAAAATCGAAAAAAAACACTCCTTATTCAAATCATGATGAAAACTAAAACCTGCAGAAGCTTTGATAACCGGATCCCAAACAATCTGAATTTCATAGATTCTGTTTTTAATCCAATCAATCAGATTCTCCAATACTGTCAAACTTTCAACAATCCCAATTTTTAAAACTTTCGGCTGATAAAGCTCAAATAACATATCAATCTGCTTAATAATTTTGTATTCGCTTACCCAGTCAATTCCAGCAAAATCATTTTCGTTTTGATAAGTAATAGCAGAGCATATACCAAGTCCCTGAACCTTGTGCATCTCAAAGGTTTTAATGTCAGCTAAAAGTCCGGCTCCACCACTCGGGTCATGCCCGCAAATACACATTACATATGGTCGATTCTTTGACATGTATCTTTTATTCTTAGAAAACGTTTAAAAATTTCCCGGGAAGCAGCTCTTTCTTCCCAAATTCGCCCTAATACTGCTGCTCCATCAAATCCAGCATATTTGCAAAAGATTAATCGTTCCTCGGTTATTCCTCCTAAAGCCACAACCTCACATTGATCATATGATTTCAAAAACTGCTTTATTTCTGCCAATTGCAGGTTGCCGGAATAACCTTCTTTAGAAATTGAGGGAAATACCGGACTTAAAAAAGCATAATCAAGTCCTGCCAGGATGGTATCCAATTCTTCGAGGCTATGGCAGGAGATGCTTTTACTTCCCTGAAATGTCAACCATTTTTTTAGCATAGGTTTTGTTTTTTTCGTGAAATGAATTCCACCTAACTGATACTCTTTGGCCAGTTCAAAATGATTATGCAGGACCACCCGTTGAAGATATTCTGAATCAAGTTGCTGAACGATATGCTCAACCTGTGCCCGGGTCCAATCCGGTTTTCTCAGATGAAAACATTCCAGGCCTCTCTTGAAAAGATGATTAATAAGGATTGCTTCATCTACAAGCATTTCAGGATATGAGACAACAATCAACTTCATTAACCGGATGTTGAAGTTTCACTCAATTCTTCTTTTTCGCAGGCTAATTCCCGTAGTTCATGAGTTGATTTCATCGAACAGAATTTATCACCACACATGGAACAGTAATGTGCTTTTTTGCTGTCCGGTCCAGGCAATGTTTCATCATGAAAACGAATAGCAGTCTCAGGGTCAAGGGAAAGCCCAAACTGATCTTGCCAACGAAACTCAAAACGAGCCTTACTCATTGCATCATCGCGAACCTGTGCCCCGGGAAACCCTTTTGCCAAATCTGCTGCATGAGCCGCCAGCTTATACGTAATAACTGCTTGTTTTACATCTTCTTTACCAGGCAAGCCAAGGTGCTCTTTTTGCGTTACATAGCATAACATAGAAGCACCAAATGTTCCAATCATCGCTCCTCCAATTGCTGAAGTAATATGATCATACCCTGGTGCGATGTCTGTAGTCAATGGCCCCAATACATAAAAAGGAGCATTATCGCAATACTTCTTCTGAAGATCGACATTTTCCTTAATCTTATGAATTGGTACATGGCCAGGCCCTTCAATTAAAACCTGCACATTTGCATCCCTCGACTTGTGTGTCAATTCCCCCAAAACTTCAAGTTCGGCAAACTGGGCACTATCGTTGGCATCGTAAATTGAGCCAGGACGAAGCCCATCACCTAAAGATACACCCACATCATAACTGGCAAGAATTTCACAAATTTCATCGTAGTGGGTGTACAAAAAATTCTCCTGATCATGAGCCAGACTCCATTTAGCCATTATTGCCCCTCCACGTGAAACAATTCCCGTCATCCTTTTTGAAGTTTTTGGAATATGATTTTTGAGGAGCCCTGCATGAATGGTAAAATAATCTACGCCTTGTTCGGCCTGCTCAATCAAAGTATCCTTATAAATCTCCCAGTTTAATTCCTCTACTTTACCATTTACTTTCTCCAATGCCTGGTAAAGCGGTACTGTTCCAATTGGTACAGGGGAATTGCGAATGATCCACTCCCGTGTTTCATGAATATTATCTCCTGTCGAAAGATCCATTACGGTATCAGATCCCCAAAGTAAAGCCCAAACGGCTTTGTTGACTTCTTCTTCAATCCCTGATGAAATAGCAGAATTACCAATATTGGCATTAATTTTTACCTTGAACTTATTACCAATAATCATAGGTTCACACTCAGGGTGATTAATATTTGCAGGGATCATTGCACGTCCGGCTGCGATTTCCTGGCAAACAAACTCCGGCGTAATGTAAGTTTTAATTTTATTCTTTCGGGTAGCATTTAACTTTTCAATATTTTGGTTCTCCCTTACAGAAACATATTCCATTTCAGGGGTTACGATGCCCTGCTTAGCATAGTAATACTGGGTAGGATTTTTACCAGCTTTCGCTTTTAGCGGGTTCGTAATGATATTTTTAAACCGAATATGTTCCAGGCTCGCATCATTCATCCGTGCTTTGCCATATGAAGAACTTAACTCAGGCAAAGCTTCAACATCTCCACGATCCAGAATCCACGATTCTCTAATTTTTGGAAGCCCTTTATGGACATTGACCTGATAATTTGGATCGGTGTAAGGACCTGACGTATCATAAACACAAATTGGATGGTTTATCTCCTTCTCCCCATTGCTTTTTATATACGGAGAAAGTTGGATTTCCCGCATCGGCACACGAAGTTTGAACGTTGGAGTTTCTATATAAACTTTTCGGGAATTTGGGAACAGGCAAGAATTTGCCTGTGATTTTTTAAGTTGATTTATTTGCATGGAATTTCTGGTTTTTTTGAGATATTTAAAAAAGAAAGCTTTGGGGATTGGAAACTTATCCCCCTTGCGCAGCTTTGATCACCAGGACATTGTCATCCTCTGAAAGATAATAACTCTCCCAGTCATCTTTTTTTACCACCTGATTATTTACGGCAACAGCAATTCCTGTTAACGTTGGTAAACTAACCTTTTGCAATAAGGTAGTTACGTTCGCCTGAGTGGAAATCTCAACTTGTTTCTGATTTACAAATACCTTCATCATAATAATTTTGTTTGGGACAAATACAATGAGGTAAAAACTGAAGTCAAAAGCACTTTCCCTACGCCGGTACTAACCGAATCAGGTTCATTGGGTATGATCTCAGTCCCGGTTCCACCGGGACACCCCATTGCATAATTATCGCTGCAAATATAGTAGAAAAAAATCATTATGCATTGAAAATACATAGTTTTTGAAGTTCGAATGCCTGCCTGTCGGATCTCCTCCCGTAGGGATGGCAGACAGGAAATTCGAAAAAATATCAATATGTTGGCAGGCAGCTTCTGACTTCTGACTTCAAGCCTTTTGGGTGGAAATTTACAGAAACGAAAGTAGCTGCAATGCAATTGCAGGGCCTGCTCCGAACCTGGTTCGGAGGTTTTAACCTTTAATTAGATAATAAATGAGCTTTTAAGTTCTCTCAAAAATTCGTGCCAACTGTAACAAGGGATACGATCTTTTGAAAAGATCATATCCCTTAGATGTAGAAGATTTTACTATTCTGCCAAAATCTCAAACTCAGATTCAGTATTTATTAAAGCTTTCAAATTAGTTAGTCTTTTTTTACTCCTAACCCCTATTACCCCATTTACAATCTCATCAGGTTTAAGGATTTTATTTGCTAACCGGAAATTTAAAAGTTCATTGCGCAAGTTGAAATTTGCCTTCATTCTTTTTCGTTCCTGATTATTTGCAGCTTCTACACTTATGTAGTGTTGGTCATCATCATCAAATCCCATTGGATCATCACTATCCTGGGGAAACAGAGCTGCTTCAACAATAAAAACCGGTAGCCAAAGAATCATTAGCGGCGATATTCTTTGTCTTACTTTCTTCGCCAGCCAATTATTATGAATAATCTCAACTTCTTCCCCATTGTTATGAAATTTGATTTGCGATCCATGAATTGGTTTATTCGTGTTATTCATCAATCGAATTCCAATTATATGAATGTTCTTTCTTTTTGCCCAACGTGCTCCAGACTTATTATTTGTCTTCTCTAACAGATTATCGACATAACTAAAACTGAAGTTCTCATCAAATTGGTTTTGTGGAAATGACCAATCTTTACTATTCGTAAGCGTTTTGTGTTGAACTGCACATGAATTTAGGAGAAGTACAAAAGCAAACAGGGTGGCATTTTTTCGAAACATATTTAGAAATTAAATTTAACAATACAGATTCATCCTAAGCAAAAAGAATGCCAGTAACGAACGTATGCCAACTTTAAATCTCACTCACTTCTCTATATGTTTTTTGTTTCTTAATGTAAAAGCGCCAGATAATACTTTTGCATAAAATCTCATCGTGCCAGCCAGGTTTCGCCAACTTTTTCAGCTTAATACGTTTTGCTTTTAAAACTCTGAAATTTCTGTAAAATGCAAAATGTGCTCTCGGAACACTTGCAAAACCTTTGAAATTAAGCTCGCTCAAAAGTTTAAATGCAGCCACCCCATCCATAAACATGCGAAAGATTAGCACTTTATAAAACTTCCTTCCGGGTAAGTTTTTATATAGCAGCCAAATGCTGTTTCTGAAATTCAGGAATAATTTCTTCGGATTATCGTAGGATAGCGTTCCACCGCCCAAATGAAAAACTTTACTATATGGTGTAAACTGAACTTTGTAACCCATATTCTTTAAACGCCAGCAAAGATCAATCTCTTCCATGTGCGCCCAAAAATCAGCATCGAAACCTCCGGCTTTATGAAACAGGCTTGACTTAACCGCCATACATGCCCCGCTTGCCCAAAATACATTTGCAACATCATCGTACTGACCTTCATCCTTTTCCAAAACATTCAATATTCGACCACGGCAAAATGGAAAGCCTAACTTGTCGATAAAACCACCCGCAGCACCCGCATATTCAAAAAAATCTTTTTGATCCCAGCTCATTATTTTGGGTTGAACAACGGCAACATCTTCATTCTTATCCAGATGATCAACAATAGGATCAAGCCAGCCAGTGCTTACTTCAACATCAGAATTTAAAAGAATATAATACTCAGCCTGAATTTGTTTCAACGCTTCATTGTAGCCTTTAGCAAATCCAAAATTTTCACTCAACTGTAAAATTTTAACTGTTGGGAAATTGGTTCTTAGAAATTCGATCGAGTTATCGGTTGAAGCATTATCAGCCACAATAATCTCAACATCTTCCCCCTGAGAGTACTCAACTACCGAAGGCAAAAAACGGGAAAGTAATTTTTCCCCATTCCAGTTCAAAATAACAATGGCTGTTTTCGGAAAATTCATGCCCGCAAAGATAGTCAGGAAATTAATAACCGGAGTTCAATTCTAAAATAACTCACAGCTTTAGCTATTTTAGTCAGAAACTTTCACCGGTTTTCGAAGTACTATCGGGATAATACAAGAAAATTGGGGGAAGTTTCTGACTAAAAGAGCAAAGTCTGAAAGAAAAGTCCTTCTCACGTCATCTTTGAATTTAAAATTCTTTGAAATAACCCGCTATTACTGCAAAATTTTAAATTCAAATCTAACGCAATTATGACTTTCTGTGAAAATATTTTAGAACTAAACTCCGGTTAATAGCCGCGACAAGATATTGGCGAGGTTTTCTTTTTCCAGCGTCCCCATTATACTTTCTACTCTTTCCAGTTTATTTTCATCCCCCGAATCAAGGATAGATTTTATTTCTTTAAGTTGTTTGCCTGTAAGCTCCTCTTCAAGATACTCCCACAACTTTTCTGAAGATTGTTCCTTTTCCGGCAATCCAAGTGTTTCCACTTCAAGAATAGCTGCCTCCAGAATCTCCTTTGCCTGCATCTTTACCGGATCATCGGATTTTTCATTACCTGTGGCATCACGCAAGTTCCAGCTTGAATAATCATATTTCAGATCGTTTATCAGACTGACAATCGTATGTTGTTGCCCAAATATCCTGGTTAAGAAAAGCAGTGTTTGCTTTTTCCAGGCATCTAAATCAAAACTTTTCTCATCAAGCTTTTGAACTAAATTATGTAGTAACTGAATTTCTTTTTGAGCCATTTTCATGATTTTCCTACAAGTTACAGTTTTAGGAACTTGCAGCAAAATGTTGATCAACATGAATTAACTAAAACCTCGAATCCTATATTAACTATTAAAATTTGTTTCGATTTCAATTCTGAAAACGATGGAACACTGTTGAAAACAGTGGGAAACAATTGTTTTCTATTGCCTTCAATTGTTTTCAGGATTACTGGACACGAAGAGCAATTCTACATTTAACCGATTGCTTAAAACTAAATCGAATTCAAAAAAATTCGTAAAAAACTCTTTAACCCAACTGTTTATTAATCACTTCAAAAAATTGCGGGTAGTAATTTGAGTTTGAAGCTATAATTTCTTTTCCAAACAGGAAGTCGCTTCCTCCTTTAAAATCTGAAACTTTACCTCCTGCTTCCTGAACCAACAAGATTCCCGCTGCAACATCCCACGAATGTAATGCAAGTTCAAAGAAACCATCAAAACGACCACAGGCAACATAAGCCAAATCAATCGCTGCCGATCCCATACGGCGCATTCCGCGCGTTTCAATCATAAAAGTCTGAAGAACATTGATATACTCTGACAACTTATAGAAATCGTAATAAGGGTAGCCAGTTGCGAGCAACACGTCTTTATGGCTGCTACTTTTTGAAACGGAAATTGGTTCACCGTTTAAATAGGCTCCCCCATCTTTCCAGGCATAAAAAAGCTCATCCAAACCAACCTCGTATACGGCACCTACCAAAGGTTGCTCCCCATCAATTAAACCAATAGAAACTGAGTGAGGCGAAATTCCATGAATAAAATTTGTTGTTCCATCCAGTGGGTCAATTACCCATTTCAATTTTGAGCCATTGTCTTCAACCGTTTCTTCTTCGGTAATAAATCCTGCTTCTGGCAAAATCTTTTTTAAATCCTCAACAATCATTCGTTCAGCATTCTTATCCACATAAGTGACCAAACTTGCTTTGCCTTTTAACTCAATATCTTCAGCCGTAATTTTTTGTCGTTCTTCGCGAATAAACTGACCGGCTTTTTGCGCGGTTTCCTGTACTTGCTGGCAAATATGTTGTAAATCCATTCTTTAATTTTTGTGTGAAATTCGATTAAAGAAACTCAACTTCAAAATTTCCAAGGTTATTTATTTCTGAAAGTTTTACTGATACCATTTGATTTACAAGTTCAGGCCTGTACCCGGTTTCAACACGGATATAGTTCTCCGTAAAACCGTGTAAACGATCTCGGGTTGATTCATTCTCAAAAAGAACCATGCATTCTTTCCTTTTGTTTTTTTCATAGAATAACCTGAGTTTCTTTTCTGAAAGCTGAATCAGTTTTCGGGTTCGCTCTTTGCGCTCATCAACTGAAACTACCGGCTTTATTTCCAGAGCCTTTGTCCCCGGACGTTCAGAATACGGAAAGGCATGAAGTTGTGAAACATTTAAATCCCGTACGAATTCATAACTGTCCAGGAAAAAATCATCCGTTTCGCCATTTGTCCCTGCAATTATATCCACTCCAATAAAGGCATCGGGCAATACCGATTTGATTTTTTCCACCCGTTCAGCAAAGAGTTCTCGTTTGTACTTTCGCTTCATCAGCTCTAAAACATCATTCGAACCTGATTGAAGCGGCAGATGAAAATGAGGAGCAATCCGTTTTGATCCAGCAACAAAGTCAATAATCTCATCGGTAAGAAGATTTGGTTCTACCGATGAAATACGGATTCTTTCCAAACCTTCAACCTGGTCAAGTTTTTTTAAAAGGTCGATAAACTTTTCATTTGTACTTTTCCCAAAATCGCCAATATTTACCCCGGTAAGAATAATTTCATTAATTCCTGCCTGAACAGTTTCTTCGGCCTTTTTAATGGTATTTGGGATGGTGTCATTTCTACTTCTTCCCCTTGCAAATGGAATGGTGCAATAGGTACAGAAATAATCGCAACCATCTTGTACTTTTAAGAAACTACGGGTACGGTCACCCCACGAAGCTGCATGAAAATAGTCGCGGTTTTTATTCTGCGATTGTAATAAAACGTACGTTTCGTCTCTCTTCTCAAGATCACCCAGAAAGTCAGTCATTCGGAATTTAGCATTGGTTCCGAGAATGTAATCTACACCCTCAATTTCTTTGATGACATCAGCCTGTAACTGGGCATAACATCCTGTTACAACAACAACTGCTTCCGGATTTCGGCGAATGGCCTGGCGAATTATATTGCGGCTTTTCTTATCGCTTTCAGCAGTTACGGAACAAGAGTTGATCACATATACATCAGACTGCTCTTTAAAATCGACACGTTCAAAGCCCATCACCTCAAAATGACGGGCAATAGTTGATGTTTCTGAAAAATTCAGTTTACACCCTAATGTAAAAAATGCAGCTTTCTTCCCCTTATAACTCATATCCCAATAAAATTTGAGCTGGCAAAATTATAAAAAATTAGCCAGCTCAATTATAATATCTTATTCTGTTTGAGCGATTTTGATCAACTCAATTTGAAATTTCTATAACTCATCCTGATTGCAACTACGTCGCAATCTTGTCAACAGAAGTTATAGCCTGACCCTGCTTTTAGAAACATTCATTTACTTCAAACAACTTCAGTATAAAAAAACAGGCACAATCGCTTGTACCTGTTGTAAAATTTATGTGATTCTTATAAATTTCTAAAGTAGGTCACTTGCCAATTCTGCCAGGTAACTACGCTCTCCTTTTACCAGGTTAACATGGGAGAATAAATCCTGCTTTCGCATTTTATCGGTCATATAAGCAAGCCCGTTTGATTTCATATCAAGGTACGGTGAGTCAATCTGCATAATATCACCCGTGAAAACCATTTTTGTTCCTTCGCCTGCACGGGTAATAATTGTTTTAATTTCATGCGGGGTAAGGTTCTGTGCTTCGTCAACAATAAAATATGAATTTGAAAGGCTTCGACCACGAATATAAGCTAACGGGGTAATAATTAGCCTTTCTTCTTTTAATAGCTCTTCAATTTTCTGGTATTCCTGGCTGCGAGGATTAAAGGCATGCTTAATCACGGAAAGGTTATCAAACAATGGCTGCATGTATGGACTGATTTTTTCGTCAGCATCTCCAGGTAAATAACCTAAATCACGATTACTAAGTGCAACAATTGGCCGGGCAAGTAAAATCTGCTCATAGTGTTTATTCTGCTCCAATGCAGCGGCTAATGCCAATAATGTTTTTCCGGTTCCAGCTTTCCCGGTTAGGGAAACTAACTTAATATCCGTATTCAGAAGCCCATTTAAACTAAAGGTTTGCTCTGCATTTCGTGGCTTAATTCCATAAGCTGTTTTCTTTTCAACCCGCACGATTCGATGGGATACATTATCGTATCGGGCCAACACACTGGACTTATTTCCTTTTATAATAAAATACTCATTCGGGGTTGGAATAGTCTCAAATTTAGCATTTTCAACAGGAAATGAACCATCTCCGTAAAGTTTATCAATCAATTCATCATTAAAGGCTTCAAGCTCAATTATACTTTTTTCAAAAACCTGAGGATCCTTAATTTTATCATTCTCATAATCGGCAGACATAATACCTAACGATTTGGCCTTCATACGAAGGTTAATGTCCTTACTTACAAGAATTGTTGGCCGGGCCGGTTCGTTTTTAGTATAATACTCTGCAATTGCCAGGATTCGATGATCTGGTATATCCTCTTTAAATGATTGCTTAATTGTATCACTAAAAGGTTTTCCCGTGGCAATAATTAATTTACCTAACTCTTTCCCTAAATTGATTCCTCCGTTGAACAGATTTTCTCCAACAATCTCATCCAGTATCCGAACAAATTCACGAGCCTGAAAATTAATGGGATCGTTACCGCGTTTAAACTTATCAAGCTCCTCCAGAACAGTAATCGGGATAATCATGTCATTATCTTTAAACTGGTAAATGCAAGTATGATCGTGAAGAATTACATTCGTATCAAGTACGAATATTTTAGTGTTTTTCTTAGGCATAATCTTGTTTTTAGCTTTCTTTAAAAGTAGAAAAAAAAGGATGAAAGCTGCATTAATATTTGTTAAAAATATCTTGTAATTTGGCGGTTTCAAACAGTTGCAATTATAAAGAACTGATAACGAATGACTAGCTATAAAAAGACATTGGATTATTTATATAGCCAGCTACCTATGTTCCAGAGAACAGGGCCAGCTGCTTATAAAAATACGCTTGGCAATACCTTGGTTTTAGATATTTTTTTTAACCACCCACACCGACAATTCAAAAGTATTCACATTGCCGGAACCAATGGCAAAGGCTCTTGTTCTCATATGCTTGCATCTATATTACAGGAAGCCGGCTACAAAACGGGTCTTTATACTTCTCCACATCTAATTGATTTTAGGGAACGTATTCGTGTGAATGGAGAAATGATTTCTGAAACCGATGTTGTTTCATTTGTAAATAAATTCAGAAAGTTAAACGAAGTAAAAAAGATTAAACCTTCCTTTTTTGAACTGACAGTAGCCATGGCTTTTGATCATTTCAAAAACCAACAAGTTGACATCGCGGTTATTGAAGTTGGGCTTGGTGGAAGATTGGATTCAACAAATATCATAACCCCTGAAGTTGCTTTAGTCACAAACATCAGTCTTGATCATACAAACCTTCTTGGGGACACGATTGAACAAATTGCGGGTGAAAAAGCAGGAATCATTAAAAAAGATGTCCCTACGATTGTTTCAGAAAGTAATCCTGAATGCAACCCGGTTTTTATGAATAAAGCTGAAGAAAAAGGAAGTCCAATTTATTTTGCAGACAAGGAATATCATGCTGAGTATTCGATGTTTTTACCTGAAGGGAAACAGGTTTTTAATTTCAAAAAGAATAAGGAATTGGTTTTTCCAAACCTGAAACTTGATTTGCTTGGAAACTACCAAAAAAATAACCTTGGGGGTGTTTTAAAAGTTGTTGAATTGCTAAATGAGAAAAACTGGAACATTAGCAAAGAAAATATTTACAATGGACTTCAAAAGGTTGTACCAACAACCAGTTTACGGGGAAGATGGGAGATTACAGGCAACAATCCCCTTGTTGTTTGTGATACTGCCCACAATATTGCCGGCGTATCTGCTATTGTAAAACAAATAAAAGTTACTCCCTGGAAAAATCTTCACATTGTTTTAGGCATGGTTAACGACAAAAATATTGATGATGTGTTAAGCCTTTTGCCTAAAAACGCTACTTACTATTTTACTCAAGCAAAAATTCAACGTGCCTTGCCAGCAGCCGATTTAGCAGAGAATGCTGCTAAACACAATTTAAAAGGAAACATATTCCCAACTGTAAAAAAAGCATTTAAAAACGCAAGAAATAAGGCTGATGAAAAAGACTTAATCTTCATAGGAGGAAGCACATTTATTGTTGCCGACTATTTTTTATGAAAATTTTAATTTTTGTTTTGGAAGTGAAAAAAAAGGGTTTATATTTGCATCGCCTTTCTGAAAAGGAGGCGCGTTCAGAAAACATTAGGGCGGTTAGCTCAGTTGGTTCAGAGCACTTGGTTTACACCCAAGGGGTCGGGGGTTCGACTCCCTCACCGCCCACAAAAGACCGCTACTTAAGCGGTTTTTTGTGTTTTAGGAAACGAACTAATGAACAAAAATCTTAAAAACCCCAACTAAATTAAGGCAAGGTTTTAGCCCTGAAGCGAGAAAGGCAAATCAAAAATCGGAAAAGCAGAAAAGATATTGAAAAACCCACCCAAAAAGATCCAGGGCATCCCAATCCAACCGGAAGGACCGGGGGTTCAAATCCCTCACCGCCCACGGTTATAAGGGTGTCATCTTTTTGAAAGATGACACCCTTTACTTACTACAGTATTTTTTCTATCAATTGCAAAATAATATATGAACAGATTACAGGTCGAAGTTGATTTTACAGATAAAAATTTTTGTGCAGGCACAGGAGAAATAGGAGGTGTGGTATTGGTCACACATAAGACATTCGAGGGGCTGAAAAAAGAATTTGCAGAAGCATTGCAATTCCATATTGAAGGCTGTATTGCCGATGGTGACAAATTACCGGAATGGGCAGTGAAAGGGGAATATGAAATTGAATACAGCCTTTCAGTACAGGCATTATTGCACCATTTCGATGGTATACTCACACGCGAAGCATTATCCCGGGTTACGGGTATTAATGCAAAGCAATTGGGACACTATATGAGTGGACACCGCAAGCCCAGGGCAGACAAACGCCGGAAAATAATTGAAGGGATGCACAATATTGGACGAGAATTTATATCTGTTGTATGATTATTATTTGACGACTTGTTGTACTTTCAGGTATAGTTCAGGGCTACCTTTTTGGTAGCCTTTTTTTATTTTGACTTTCTGTGTTTTTGTAAGCAAAGGGTGTCATCTTTTGGAAAGATGACACCCTTTACTTATGGCCTGTTAATAAAAGGATTAATAGTTCTTAATTTAGATGCGTTTACCCTGCCATGGATCAGAACATCATGATCGGACACCCGATAGCCCCTATCTTGTATAAGATCATCGTTCTCTGACGGAAGATAGACACCATCTGATATAAGATGATGTTTCTACCCCGTAAGATAAGCGTTCTCTGGCGAAAGATGATGACCATCGGACGCAAAATAAGGATCATCGGATACAAGATAAGGATTATCGGGCGCAAGATGATAGTTCTCTTTTGAAAGCAAAATACTCTTAGAAATGTTTCCCTACACTAATTTGAAATGTATTTGCCAGCGGGTGATACTTTTCATTAGGGATAATATAAGACAAGTCGAGCTTATAGCTTTTGAAAAGGAAACCCATACCTGTCCCCAGAAATTTTCGCCCCCCATTTTCTTTGTGCTCCATAAAATAACCAAGCCGGGCAAACAACTGGTCTTTAAAAGAATATTCCAACGAAGTTGACCAACTGATTTCTTTCAACTCACCTTTAAATCCATCCGGGGAATCCGTGAAACTGCGGAATATCCCTCCAATTACAGAATAACTTTCATCAGAAACTTCCTTTTCCGAATCATCAAGATCCAATGTTTTTGAAGGAACCAAATACTTACTCGCTTCAAACCCAAAGGAAAGGAAGTGATCCTCAATCAATGTTGCTTTGTAGTTAACACCAAACCTTAACAAGCTTGGTGAAAAGTATTTCATCCCATCAAAGTATGATATTTTAGTACCTATATTACTAATTTGCAATCCATATGTCAACCTGTCCTTTTTATGGCGCGAAACAAAATCACGCAAATAGAAAAAGCCAATATCTGCAGCCACAGACTTACTGGCATGGAAACCTTCCGAACCTGCAGACTGGTTAAGTTTCAAATCTGAATGCACATACCTGAACGTAAGGCTTGCAGAATGGTAATCGCTAAGCTTTCGGGAATAAGATACATCAACCGCAAATTCAAATGGTTTTACTTCTGTTTTTTGAGGTGAATTGAGTTCCTGGAATTCAATATCCCCTCCGGTAAAATACCTCAAAGATGTTCCTATTGATTGAAATTCATCTACTTTTTTAAATGCTGTTAAATTCCCCAAAAACATGTCATCAAATATATTTCTGAGCCAGGGGCTGTAAGACATGCTTATCCCCCCATCTGATTCAGCAAATTGGTATTTGGCTGCATTCCAGAATTGTGAATATAAATCAGGGGAAGTAGCCACACCACTTGCCCCCAGGCTGCTCCCTTTAGAATCCGGGTTAACCGTTAAAAAGGAAGCACCGGTTGTTACAAGCAACCGGCCCGCTTCCTGCGATTTAACGATTTGAGATAATTGTAACAGAACGTATAGTATAATGATAATCTTTTTCATCTTTTTAGTTTTTATGATATTGATACTCGATTCCAGATACTGGATACTTGATATTTCACATCTCTCATCTTCCCGTCTACTCCCATTCCCATATTCTTATATTCTCAATACTCATATCTTGTTCTTTCTTATTATTTAGCGGTTGAAAACCACCACACCCATCCTCATCGTTTTACAATCTTTCGTTTTCCCAAAAGCATTTTAGTTTCAATATCATGCACCAGCAAGCCGTAAATACCGGGGCTTAAAAAGCCTAAGTCATAAGTAAACTGTGCAGGTTTTTCACATTCATCAATTAATCGTCCGCTATTATTGATCACCCGGATTAAAAAACGGTCGCGGCTATTATCTTCAATATCTACATGAATGACATCATCAAACGGATTGGGGAGGGAACTGAATGCTTTTAAGGTTTCCACGGTACTGGTTGTACTTAACTCAAAAATCAAATAATTGAAACCCTGGCCTACAAAAGCCTGTTGCTGAAGTAATCCGGTAATGGGTTCCCCCATGCAAACAAAGCCTGAGCCATTAGCTGATTCAATGCTCATCGAACAAGTTGAAACCATTCCTTTTTGCTCCTGGGCAATTACACCCATTGCAAAGAAGATTAATACGCCTGGTATAATTAGTTTGTTTTTCATCTTTTCAATTTTCAATAAGATTTAAGTAAGTATCCACTTTATCATCACCATAAATAAAACCAAGAAGTTCAACTATGCTTTTTGGAACTGCTTCAATTACATTTTCTTTCCCTAATACAATCATTGAGGGTGTTGACAACAATGCATAATCTTTAGCAACCTGTCCGTTAATTCCATTTGGTGCATGGAAGTCCGCCCACTCAAAAGCATGTTGATTATGGTATTCTTTCCAGATTTCAAAATCATCATCCAATGAAATAGTGTGAATGCTTAATTGTGAAGAAACATCGGTTACAGCCTGCCATTTCTTTAACGCCCCCATGCTTTTACTGCAATGCCTACAACCCGATTCATAGAAAAAAAGCAAAGCCAGTTTATCTTCATCGTTGAACAAGTTAACCGATTCCCCCAATACATTTGTAAGTTGCAGTAATTGGGCTTTCTTACCTGGAATGAGGCTTTTTATCCCAGCCAGCCTTCGGCTAATCTCCTGCTTTTTTGAGGTCAGGCAATTTGGTTTATCCATGTGCTCTTTAAGCATTGCAATCCCATTATGAATGCTATACCGCTCATAGTTTGTAAACAGGTAATCAACTACCCAGCCATACAGGCGTGGATGCCCGGCTGATGCAAGAACTGCCAGTTTACTTCCTGCTTCTGTCATGTGATTTTTACGGTTTAAATCTTTTAACCGGACCAGCATTTCATTCATGCTCATATAGTTGTTGATCAGGTTCAGGTAATAGTCTGTATTCAGGAGAGTAGTATCCGTGAAATCTTCAAAATCAAATGCATGGCCAATTACTTCCTGAACATTCATTTCTTTATTAGAGGAAATATCTGCACCTGTAATTAGCTGATTCTTCCATATCCGGCTTACACATAAATTACTATTTTCAGCTATCTGCTGATTGACCCACCAATTATATGCTTTTCTTTTTTCAGAATAAATCCTGGAAGCTTGTTGGGAAAGTCCGTCATCTTCAGCATAATTAGCCAGGAAGTTTTGCAGAACCTGAAGTTGCTGCTTTTTCTCTACACATTTGCTAATGAAGACTTCGTTAGCTAGATTTTCTATATCTCCATGCCAGTTGGGTTTACTGTTCCAATCTGGTATTGATAAGTGCAAATCTTTATTTGTCATGAAAACATTCAGAACCTTTGATCTGTCTGTATTATCTTTAGGTTTGAGTTCAATGGTTAATTGGCAAGGAAGTATTTCTGAAGATACATTATAAATACATGAATCACCATCATTACTTTTCCCTAATTCAATAACTTCTGGATATCCATTATGCCATCTTAAAACCGCTATTTCATCACCTCTCTGAGAAGATTCTTCAATAATAAGTTTATAACAATCCGGTTCTTGAGCTAAAACACCCGAAAAAACTATTACTAATATGCAAGTCAATAATTTCATTTCAAACCTTGTCTACTTTTTTACACACCTTACTGGATAAAATTTCTCCCTTGTAAAAGAACCAAAATAATATGCTTGCTGATCATAGAACATTGTAGCCCCAGCAGATGAATAACGAGCTAAAACTGAAAGATTAATTTGAACATCAACCCCTACTGTAACACCATAATTAGAGCTAATTATATATTGAGAACTACCATCAGCCCCTGAAAAATAACCATCATAACTATTCCATATCTGAATCCCACCAACATAGTATGTAAGTTTGTTAAATTCTGAAGGTGAGTTTCGAATACTCTCAATATCATTCAAGCTAGGCAAAGTCCAACCGCTAGGGCATAATATGGTTTCGTGTTTATAGTCGGGCGGAGTTTCTTCTGTGGGTGAAGTTCCAAAGATACTATGGGCGCTATAATAATAAGTTAAATGATTACTTGATCGATATGATATTCCTGAAAAACTTCCTTTAACTTCTTCTTTGAACCAACATGAAGCGTCTTTCCCTGCCGGAGTAAGAAGCACTGTTACATAATCAATTCCATTATGCGAAACAATATCTCCACAAGAATTTATTGGTCCAACCCAGGCAGTCTGAGCAGCTAATCCAGTTGGATTACCAGTTGCTGCTTTTGGAGTCATTGTTAATCGTAGATACTTTCCTGCATCAGCTGCCTGTATGTAATAACTCGAAGAAGTACTTACACTGGTTGCTCCTGATCCCAAATCATCGGTTGCTAATTCCCAATTATAAATGTGAGTTCCTTCTGCATCATTTTCATTATCGCTATACGTATAGCTGGCTGTAACTGTTGATTTCGTAAATAATGATGAAGGAATTGAAAGGTCTGAAATTACAGGTGGTTGGTTAGCCAATATTGGACCAACATAGTCAGCCAAAACCTCAGTTCCCGGACTTGCACCTGAAGTAGCAACAGGCTTTATGCCAACAGAAATATAATTTCCTACATCAGTTGCCTGAAGCGTATAACTTAATGTGGTTTCCCCTGATATAGTAGTTTGCCCAGTACCGCTGGCATCTGTCGCTGTGTACCATTGATAAAGATGGGTTCCTTCGGGATCACTGTCCGCATCACTATAGCCCGAATAACTTGCAGTAAGCGAATACCCTTCTTGCAAAGTGCTTCCATTTACGGTAACCGATACCAATGTTGGAGGAACATTGTCTAAAACAGGGCCTTTAAATAATGAAAAAACTTCAATGCCTGGTGATCTACCTGTTGAAGCTGCAGGAGTAACAGCATAGGCAATGTATTTGCCTACATCAGCTGCAACCAAAGTATAAGATGAAGAAGTTGCCCCGCTAATTACACTTGCATTTGTTCCACTTGGGTCATTTGCACGATACCATTTTAAAGTAGTACCGCTCTCCAGATCATTCTCAGTATCCGAGTATGAATAACTTCCTGTGAGTATTTCATAGTTTTTGAGGGTTCCTGAAAAATCAACATTTGAAGCAACTGGCGCATCGTTGCCCAATACAGGACCAACATAATTTGCAAAATTTTCAGGCCCGGGCGAAGTCCCGGTTGCAGCTCTTGGCGTTACACCATAAGTAATGTATTTACCCACATCACTCCCTGACATGGTATATGAACCGGTAGTTTCCCCTGAAATTGCTATACGATTTGTTCCTGAATTATCATCAGCCCTGTACCACTGAAAACTTGTTCCGCTTTCTGAATCGTTCTCAACATCACTGTAAGAATATGATCCAGTCAGACCGTACCCTTCTTTTAAACTACTTAAAATTGTAATGCTTACCGAGTTTGCCAATGGCGGATAATTACAGGTGATTGTTTGCCATGAACTTCCATCATAGAACTTGATAGACTTGATAGATGAATTAATATAAATCGCTCCAACACTTAAACCTGAAGGTGCCGGGTCATTAACCAATACTGGCAACTGAATATTCTTTATTCGTGATGAAAATCCTGATTGCGGGCTAAAACTTCCGGTACTTAAATCCGGTATATCAAGCCAGGAACTTCCGTCATATACTTTTACCGATCCGGAAGAACTGTTTAAATAAATACTCCCTGTGATAATGCTACTTGAAACTGAGCTTTGCACAGGTAAATAAAGTATTTTGTTTTTCACCTGAAAATTGCCCGTTCCTGAAAGAATTGCTGAATTGCTACATAAATCTATCCAGCTACTCCCTGCGTAAAGCATTGGAGATAAATCGGCCGTTGAATAAATAAGCATTCCTGTTTCAGGGCTACTTACTGACGTTGTATTCGCAAAAACGGGTAAGTGCGGTACACCATCCAAAACCCTAAACTGATCCGTTTGGGCATTTACAGTCAACACATTCAGCAACAACAAACAAGCAACTATAATCTTATGTGTGTGGTTTTTCTTCATTTGAAACTCCTCTTTTGATTTTATCAACCATTAAAGATTAAGCAAGCGAATTACTTCAGATTCAGTTTTTCCAGAATTAAGTCAATCTGCTTTTGTTGACCCTCGATTTGCCTTTGTTGTTCTTTTACAGCCTGAATCAAAATACCTGTCAACTGGGTATAATCAACCTTCAGGTAGCCATCTTTTCCTGTGGTTACCAGTTCAGGATATACTCTATTGATTTCCTGTGCAATTACACCGATCTTTACTCCTGCTGTATACTTTTCTTTATCCTTGTATTCAAACTGAACACCTCTTATTTGTTCAAGTTTAGATAATACATTGGTAAGCGTTTCAATATTTGCTTTCAGGCGTTTATCTGAAGGATTATAAAAATTACCACTAACTGAAAGGTCATTATTGATAGTAGTTGTTCCTGAGCTGGCACCAATTGAAGTTGTGGTAGAAGTACCTGCAATATTTACAGTTGTTGCATTGGTATTAACCAGATTAAAGGTACTGGCAGAGCTTGTGATATCACCTCCATTCACTGCAATATCACCAGAGGCCGTGACATTTGTTCCATCGTTTTTGAGGACTGAAGATTCAAGCCAGGCTGTACCGTTCCAACGAACAGTATTTCCGGATGATGTACCATCAGCTATATCATCAAGGGAAGAAAGGTCAACGGTTTCACTAGTTCCGTCTTCAATACCAATGGTAAGTGTTGTTCCGCTTAATCCGGAACCACTAATGTTTTGGTCATCTGTACTTCCCGTGTTTAGTTCATCAATTGCTGTTTGAACAGTTGTTGCAGTAAGTCCTGAAGAAGTGTTATTGTAGTTCACTTCTGCCGCTGTCTGATCATCAGTGTTATCAGCAAGTGTAGAAAGGTCAACCGTTGTTCCTGTTCCGTTCTCAATACTGATGCTCAACACATTTGCCCCGTCTAAAACCGCTCCGGTCAAATCCTGTATTTCATTGGTCGCTTCATCATCGTTCAGATTAATACTGCCCCCATCTTCCAAGGAGATAGTCGAACCTGTTTTGCTTATTTGCTGGTCATCACTATTTATCCCTGAAAGATCAACCGTATTGCCATCCTGTATTGAAAGTGAAGTGCCGGAAATACTCAATGTCTGGTCGTCGGTATCGGTAAAGGTGTTCTGATCTGCCCATATCAGGTTCCCACTTCCATCGGTCGTTAACATTTTACTGATCTTATTAGTCGGGATATCAATTTTTTTATCCAGCAGGTTGTCTGTTTCGGCCTTGGTATAACTATCCCCTGCATTGCTTTTATCATCCAACTCACCCTGTAAACCAGGTATATCAGAAATAGTAATGCTTACATCTCCCTTTTTACCATTTACACTGAAAACTTCCCCCGATGGGGTTTTCATCTCTGTCCAGTCATTCATGTTCCCTGTAGAACCACCATTGTGTATAAACGTTTTGTTCAGGTCACTTCTCACAGCAACATCACCACGACTTGCTGTCAATGCCAGTTGTTCCGGTTCTGAATCAATCGCAAATACATTACCCACAGTAATCTTCGGTAATTGGGCCTCATCAATCTTTTTGTTCGAATCCAAACCCGGATAGCCGCCAGTTACATTTTTGTTGCTTTTCACCTCCGCATCAGCAACTGTTGCTTTTTCAGCATCGGTATAATCATTGGTAGAAAGCCTCTTGCCTGTTTCTTTGTCAACTTTGCCAAACAGCTCACCTGTAAGGTAAATTTTGTTCACAGCATCTTTGTCATCGGTTGGCGATGCCATGTTTTTGATCTGTTTGTTTTTTGCATCGTTCCCATTAGAAAGGACATCTCCCAAGTCCTGTTCATCTGTAAGCAATGGGGTCAGGTCAACACTGTTCCCTTCGGATATACTTAGGGTATTCCCACTTAAACCAAGGGTCTGGTCATCGGTATCTGTAAATGTAGTTTTATCGGCCCATACCAGGTTCCCGCTACTATCGGTCGTTAGCATCTTACTATTTTGACCTGTTGGCTCATCAATCTTTTTATCCAGCAGGTTATTGGTCTCTGACCTGGTGTAAACATTGCTTAAATCAGCCATATTATTAATGGTAGTTTGAAGCCCCGGGATATCATTAATTGTAATGCTAACATCCCCCTTTTTGCCATTCACACTAAATACTTCCCCGGTTGGGGTTTTTACTTCTGTCCAGTCGGTCATATCTCCTGCTGATCCGCCATTGTGCATGTA
>JANQII010000224.1 GCA_028282195.1 Prolixibacteraceae bacterium | reverse complement strand
TTAGGTTAACGGCTATGGGCAGCTGCCGGACTATGCGCAGATTTTTTGCCTTGTCAAAAACCAAAATAACTTCAACTTAACCGTCATTTCAGACATGACACGACAGTAGGTTAAACCGGAGAATAAGGTTTTGAATCGATAAACCTTATTTCCAAAAATAAACCTCAGTAGAATAGCAATCACATCCTTTATAAACCTTATTTCATTATTTCAAAAAAGTTCTAAAAAATATCTTTGAGCTTATTTCGGGAATTCAAGTTCTGGAATTTGATTTCTGGATTTTAAATTTAGAAAATGATGAAGATTTGTTTTCAATCCTTTTGGGATTGGATTTGAGTAAAAGTTTTCATATTTGTGAGATAATGAACCAACTATTTGTAAAAGTTCATCTCATCTATATATTTAAACGTTTTTGGGGGTAGGAAATGGCGAATATCTTTTCCTTCTGAAATAGCCTTGCGAATAAATGAAGATGAAATTTGCATAAGTGGGGCTTCAACTATTTCGATATTTGATTTTGCTTCAATTTCTTCTTTTTTGAAACCAGGGCGAGGGTAAACGATTACGTGGTAATCATGCAAAATAACTTCTGCATTTTTCCATTTGTGAAGATTTTCCAGATTATCGGAACCCATAATCAGGTAAAAATCATGAAGCGGGTGTTTTTCTTTCAAATAAGTGAGCGTGTCAATTGTATATGAAGGCCGGGGTAGCCTGAACTCAATGCTGGATGCCCTTAGCCTGTAGTCCCCTTCGATGGCGCGGTTAACCATCTCCAGGCGCTGGTAGTCATCCAGTAAACTCTTTTTGACTTTGTGCGGGCTTTGCGGACTAACAACAAACCAAAGCTGGTCGATATCTGCATATTCAACCATATAATTAGCAATGGCCAGGTGACCGATGTGAATAGGGTTGTAGGTTCCAAAGTAGAGTCCGACTTTCATATTTACTTATTTGTTTAAAAAGTCCGTAACAACTTTTTCAGCTTTAGCGCAGGTAACAGGTACTATTGTGCTGGTGATAACGACATCGAATTTTGGCTCAAAAGACAATTCATATTCAGCTTTGGCAATGCGTTTTTCAATAACTTCCATAGAATCGGTTGATCTGCCAACCAGTCGGTTACGCAATTCCTCAATAGATGGTGGCTTAACAAATACGGCAAGAGCATCGTCACCATAGTATTTCTTAATGTTCAGGCCGCCAACTACATCAACATCAAAAACAACATGTTTCCCATTATTACGGATGCGTTCAACTTCCTCTTTTAAAGTACCATAGTGTGTGCCGGCGTATACTTCTTCCCACTCCAGGAAATCATCATTCTCAATTCGTTGCTTAAATTCTTCAGGGGTCAGGAAATAATAGTCTTTTCCATCTGTTTCCGTATGTCGTGGGGCACGGCTTGTAGCCGATATCGAAAATTCAAGTCCAAAATCTTGTTTCAGCAGGTGTTTTACAATGGTTGTTTTACCTGCTCCGGATGGTGCTGAAAATATAAATAACTTTCCTTTAGTCATAGTTTCGGGTTGATATAACTACTGAAAGCAGAAACAGAGAACCAATAAATTTTGTCCGTTCTTCCTTCTCCGTTTTTCTTTCTTCCTCTTAAAGAACGTTTAGCATTTGTTCTTTGATGCGTTCAAGGGAGTCTTTCATTTGTACGACAATGCGTTGGATGTTGCTTTCATTGGCTTTGCTTCCCAGCGTGTTTATCTCACGGCCAATCTCCTGTGCAATAAAACCAAGCTTTTTCCCTATAGCACCTTTGCTTTCCATCGTTTCATTAAAATAAGAACAGTGGTTTGCCAATCGAACTTTCTCTTCATTAATATCCAGTTTTTCCAAATAATAAATCAGTTCCTGTTCAAAACGGTTTTTGTCCATATTCCCGTTCAGGTCAAACTCTTTAAGCCCGTCTGATATTCGGTTCTTTACATTTTCAATACGTTGTTTTTCAAATGGTGTTACTTCTTCCAGTAATTTCCCGATCTCTGCAATGTTCGATCGAATGTCACTATCCAGGGCAATTCCTTCCTGAATCCTGAATTGATCAACCGCATCAACAACTTTTAGGAAATTGTCAAAAATTACTTGCCATTCTTCCTCGTCAAGTTCTTCGTAAACCGTTTTTACGGTGTCGGGCAAACGCATAATTGACTGCATGATTTCTTCGGTAACCGGTAGCCCAAGTTTTTTCTGAACCGCACTAAGCTGCTTGTAGTATTCAGTAACAATCCCCTCGTTTATGGTCGAATTGCTTTCTTCGCCCAGGTTTTCAATATACAGCGAAAAATCAAATTTTCCCCGGACCAGTCTGTCCAGGATTTCTTTACGAATTAAAATATCTTTCTCACGGTATAGGGCTGGGATTCTTGTATTAATATCAAGTTGTTTGCTGTTTAGCGATTTTAACTCAATTGTAATTTTTTTATTTCCCGTTTCAAATTCGGCCTTACCATAGCCGGTCATCGATTTGATCATGTGTTGTTTTTTTAATCGTGCCAAAGTTACAATTTAAAACCCGGAATATACAATAGAAAATCCCTGTTTGCAGCAGGCAAGTAAGCAATGGATGTCATCTTTTCAAAAGATGACATCCCTGGATAAAAATAAACGCACCTTCTTTGAGGATGGATATTTTTTCTAGTTACAATTTTTCGCAAATCCATATGTTTCTTGCAAATTTTTTCCCTTTCTTTTCTACGGTACAGGAATCAGAAACATACAGCCCCGCTTTCTTTATTAAAGTTTCAATATCTGAAGTAGAAACAATAACCAATCGAGTGGTCAATTTAGTGACTGATTTTATAATGTTTAAGGTAATTGTATTATTTGAAAAGGTATATAAGTTGTAGGGCAGGTCAATAATGGCGGCATCGTACTTTTTGTCAAGGTCTTTAACATCTGAACGATATACATGGGCGGTATAGTTATAGTGTGCCAGGTTTTCCCTTGCACTTTTGCAAGCTCTCCAATGAATGTCACACCCTTCTATGTCGAAACCGGAAATACATGCTTCCAGCATTACGGTGCCAACACCACAACAAGCATCCAACAGCCGAATGCTTTTATCTCCCTTTGATGCAATGCTGACAAGGGTTTTCGCAATGTCCATGTTTATGGCACTGCTAAACGAACAAGGCTTTTTCTTGTGTTTAAACCAGTCGGAATTGTGTTTTGTCAAAAACCCGAAATACCAGGTTTT
The DNA here is from genome assembly GCA_028282195.1 of Prolixibacteraceae bacterium. GTDB lineage: Bacteria > Bacteroidota > Bacteroidia > Bacteroidales > Prolixibacteraceae > Sunxiuqinia. The sequence goes on along the minus strand of JANQII010000224.1, from coordinate 3,657 downwards.
TTTGTAATTGCATACAGAGTAAATTATTGATGGCGTAGTATAATCAGGATCACCTTCTATGCAGTATCCAATATCTTTTAACTTTTTAAGCCGTTCGGGATATTTTGTAGAATCACCCTCCAAAACCAGGTATTCCGCTTTAAACCCATCAATATGAATGTTTGCTTTCTTGATTTTTTGTAACAGTTCGGAATAATCTTCTGAGGATGAAAGAATCTCGAACCTGCTTTTAATAAAAGGACTAATCGATGGATCAACTTTACTATTCGAAAACAGCAGTTTATGCTGTTCTTCTTCATTAAAAAGTTGCCTGGATTCCAGCTTGCATAAGTGGGTATTATGAATGTCGTATTTAAATGAATAGATGTATTTGTGATTGGACATGTTTGGTGTCAGGTAGTTTTGAAATCAATTTTCTGGTTATTTCAAACCTCGCTCTTTTAAAAGGTCTTCCAATTCTTTGTTGTTGTATTTTGAATTATTGATTAATCGATACGCTAAAAACAAAGGGATTAACGTAAGAAAACCTAAACTGTTTTTTAAAATACTATAAGCTATAATTCCAATCAGAAATCCAATCAATACAGCATTTGTTATCGCAGTTGATTTCATTTTTTTTTGCTTTGTCTAACAACTCTTGATCTGATAACTCTGATAGTTTTTTTGTTCCATTTTTTTACTAGTTAAGTTTTATATGAATTATTGGTTTGGTATTAACTCCAAAGGTTTGGTTCATGTTCATTTCGACAGAACGAAGGTGCGAGAATCTGTGGCTTGGCAGAATTTATCATGAACCGTAAGGTCGAAACTGCTGTGCAATATGGCACTGCGTTGTGTTCTGTTGTTATTCTTCACTTGAACTAAACAACTCATTAAGCTTGCTTTTCAATAACTCTTTATTGATCAGCTTGGTTTCATATTGACTAATCACTGTTGGAGAAGTACTTCTATTTAATGAAATTTCCACGATATTCTCGTCCTTAGTCCGGCACATTATAATTCCGATACTTGGATTTTCGTGTTCTTTTTTTACTTGCTTATCCAAAGCACCTAAATAGAAGTCCATTTTGCCCATGTATTCGGGTTTAAACTCACCAACTTTTAATTCTAGAGCTACTAAACAGTTAAGTTCCCTATGATAAAACAATAAATCTATTGAGTAATCTCTGTTTCCCACTTGAAGTCGAAACTCTTCCTCAATAAATAAAAAATCTTTCCCAAATTCGAGAATGAATTCCTTCAAGTTTTGCAATATTGCTTTTTGGAAACTATACTCGGAGTAACTGTCTTTTAGTTTAAGAAATTCAAATGAATAGTAGTCTCTAATGTATTCATTAATTTTCGGATATATTTCTCTCGCTACTGGTGAGACACTTTCTTTTGATAGTATTGTACGCTCAAAAAGACCACTTTCAAATTGTCGAAGCAATTCCTTTTTTGAATAGTTTTCCTTTGCTGCTAATTTTAGATAGAACTCCTTTTCTTCTTCAGTCTTTGCCTGAGAAACAATAATCATATTATTAGTCCATCCAATTTCTCTCACTAATGGTGAGAGTTTTTTATTGTCGTGGTAGGTTTCGTAGAATTGTTTCATTCTCCAAAGGTTTTGAGATGAAAAACCTTTCGTATTCGGTTTCGTTTCTTGAAGAAAGTCAGAAAGGTTACCAACTATTCGACTTCCCCAGCCAGAGTCATTACATTTAGCCGAGATATATCCACCAATTCTCCAATACAAGTCTATCAGTTCATTATTAACTACTTTAATTGCTTTAGCCCTTGATTCTTTAATCATGGCAAGAATCTCATGGAATGATTTTTTGTCCTCAATTTTTAAGTTCGTCATTTAGCAAATTTAGTTAATAATTATCCTCTTTCTATTAACGTATATGTTGATGATTACTCATTAACAATTGAACACGGCCACTTGCTATTTTGTCGTAAGGGTTTGTGTATGAATCTCTGTCGGGTACCGACGAGAGATTGAACGGAAAAACCGCTGTTGGTAAACCACCAAACCCCGCTATACAATATGCTGTGTGTACTGGTATTCCTCTATTTTCATTCTAACAACCAATCAATTAGATTAATTTTTTGAATTCCGTTTATACTCGTATTATCATAGTCTAATGTTAATAGATATTTGGGATAATTATCTTTAATTCTATCAAATGCCGAAATTTCACGTTTGAAAGTTTTTTCGTCATTAACAGTAAATGCTACTTGATAGTACTCTCGTTCATTGTTTGCCTTTTGAACTACAAAGTCAATTTCTCTATCATTATGTTTTCCTACATAAATTTTTCCGCCACGCCTCAATAATTCAAAGTAGACTATATTTTCAAGTTTACGCCCCAAATCAGCTTCATATTTATTTGTTGCTGTAATATTTTTCAAACCTAAATCAACAACATAATATTTCCCATTTGTAGAAAGCAATTCTTTTCCTTTAATGTCATAACGAGGTGCAGCATACAAGATATATGATTGAGTAAGGAAATCTAAATATTTAATGATAGTATTATGGGATATTTTCTTTTGAGAATTATGGTTTAGTTGAGCTGCTATATTAGTTGGAGACACATAAGAGCCTATTGAATCAAAAAGAAAACTAACAATGCGATGTAGGTTATTTACATTACGCAAACTATGACGTTGTGAAATATCCTTTATTATTACAGTATCGTATATTGATTGTAGATAGTCATTTACAAGGCTCTCATCATTTTGTGAAAGGGTTACTGCTTCAGGAAAAGAACTCTCATTGATATACTTTCTAAACAGTCTGTCTGTATTTTTTTCATCGGTATAAGCAGATGCATATTCTTTAAAGGAGTACGGCTGTAGGTTTATAGCAATATATCTTCCTGTCAAAAGAGTTGCTAACTCACTCGATAATAAATATGCATTTGAACCTGTAATATATAAGTCAATATTCTTCTTGGTAAATAAACTGTTAACTAATCTCTCAAAGTCATTTATAAGCTGTACTTCATCCAAAAATATATAATAGGTATCATTGGCGTTGACCTGTTCGATTATCTCGTCATATAGTGTTGTCCAATTGGTGAGGTGCAAATTCTCACGTTCTTCAAAGTTTAGAAAAATAATATTTTCAGGCGCTACTTCATCTTTAAGTAGTTCATTCATAAACGCCTCTAAAAGTGTAGATTTACCACAACGTCTAATTCCAGTTATTACTTTTATTAAGTTCTGGTCTTTTAGTTGTTTTAATCGGTTTAGATATAATCCTCGTTCTATCATTTTTCTTTTTTAACAAAGATAAATCCTTATTGACGAAAAAACAATTATTCTTTATATTTCGTCATTATATTGTTTTACTATTTCTGGCAATTTCCATACTCTAAATTCCTCAGATAAGATTTGATTATGAATTTCTTTATTGTCCGTAAAGAGAATAGAAATTTCTTCTTTTGCTTTTTCTCTTGGATGCGGAACTCTTAAAATAAACGTGAGTTTTGAATTCAATAAGTTGTTTTTCAGTGGCTTATGGTATTTATTTGTATTGATCCCTGTTCGCGCCTTTGTGGATCCTTATGTTCCTTTGCGGTTTATTTATTTGGCATTGATAGGTTCATATTTATTTATTTCATTGGTTTTCAGTGGATTATACCGATTAGTATTTAAAATTACTCAATA
>JANQII010000207.1 GCA_028282195.1 Prolixibacteraceae bacterium | reverse complement strand
TTAATTGATGATTGGTCATTCTAATTATCCGGCAATCCGAAAATCCGGGTATCGGGCATCCGTCCAGCAATCATTCATCCCCCAGAAATATTAAGTGATCCTAAATGCTTTGAAAGTTATTTTTCAGACAAATTGAATTTTTGCCTAATATTGTAGCCAAATGTCAGACTTCGATCAAATATTTAGGCAATATCATAATTCACTCTTACTTTACGGTCTGAAGTTTTTGGACAATAAAAGTGAGGCGCTTGATGTCATTCAGGAGGTTTTTGTTGATGTTTGGGAGAACAAAAAATATGAATTACCGGAAGGTCATTTAAAAGCTTATTTATTAAATGCAGTCCGGAACAAGTGCCTGAATCTTCTTAAACACCAAAAAGTAGTTCGAAAGCATGTTAGCGGTGAGAACTATAAGATCAAAGAATTGGAACTTGACTGGTATAAAAGCGGTGAAAAATCGTTGATCGAAAATGAAAATCTTCAGAAAATTTATGATGCCATCGATTCTTTATCGGGAAATTATAAAGAAGTGATTCAGTTGAGTCGTTTTGAAGGATTGAAGAACTCTGAAATTTCTGAAAAACTAAATGTTCCTGTCAGGACAGTTGAAACCCGTTTATTTCGGGCTCTCCAAAAATTAAGAGAAAAATTATCTCAAAAAGACTTTTTTATTCTGTTGAGTTTCAGGTCGCTTGAAATCTCAAAATATTTTTTTCAAAATAAATTCTAACCTGCTGACGTATTTTCCTTGCTGAAGTTGTATTGAGAGTATTAACGGGAAAATTTTCTACAAACTGATTTTCCATTAATCTCTAATTGATGAATATAACTGAAGATAAAGAAAGACTAATTGCCAGGTATTTGAATGGCGATTGTCCTCCTCATGAATATCAGGAGTTAATTGAGTGGTTACAATCATCAGAAGAAAACCAACAATTATTTTATAGGATAAAAGATACCTGGGATGCAAGTTTAAAGGAAAAAGAATCAGCTAATGAGGAGTTGATCCGATTTTATAAATCCAGAGCAGATTCAAATCAAAACGCTTCAAAAAGAATTTATTTATGGAAGTGGCCTGCGGCAGTTGCTGCCGTTTTATTTATCGGACTGTTGATTACAACCATATTTAATACGGATACAGCTTCCAACGGAATGGTGAGTTACAGTGTTCCCCTCGGTTCCCGCTCTGAACTTGTTTTGGCGGATGGTAGTTATGTTTATTTGAACGCTGGCTCAACACTGTCTTATCCTTCGGTGTTTGACGAAAATGCCCGTGTTGTCACTCTAACAGGTGAAGCTTATTTTGAAGTTGAATCCGATAAAAGCCATCCTTTTATTGTTAACACTTCAGACCTGGAAGTAAAAGTGACCGGAACAAAGTTTAATGTTAGCACTTATGATGATAATGAATATACAGCAGTTTCGCTGGTTGAAGGAAAAGTAACGCTGGATGTTCCGGGAAGAAAAAAGGAAGTTGTTTTAAAGCCGGGTGAAAAAGTAAGTTTCTATCCCAACAAACGAAATATTCATATGGTATCAGCTGATTGGGACACCGAGATTGGGTGGACTAAAGGCGTGTTTTCATTTAAAGAAGTTAACTTCCGTGAATTAGTAAAACGACTTGAACGTTGGTACGATGTTGAATTGAATTACAATTCAAAGGAATTGGATTCCATGATTTATAAAGGAACTTTTAAAAATGAGGAAACCATTTGGCAGGTATTGGATGCATTGAAATTAACTACTCCGATTGATTATAAAAAAGATGGATTTAGAAAGTTTGAAATAATATATAAGCCTATGTAAATAAAAGAAAAGGCGGTTTGTCCGGCACGACAACCCGCCTCCTAACAATAATTAGTAATCATTGCATTGTTTAAACAGTTCAAATTTATGAAAAAAAAACGAATCAGAGGAAGTGCTATGCCTTTGCGTGAACTTCCTAAAATTTATCGAATTATGAGACTAATTTGTCTTTTTGTCTTGGTGGCACTTGTTCAGGTTTCTGCTTCGAGCTATTCTCAAAACTCAAAGCTTAACCTGTTTGGGCAAAACCTTACTATTGAACAGGTTTTTGATGATATTGAAAACCAGTCAGAATTCTCGTTTATCTACAATCTAAAGCAGGTTGATTTAAGCAAAAAGGTTTCTGTAGATTTTAAAAATAAGTCAGTGGAAACCATTTTAGAATCGATTCTTGAAGGAACAGGAATTTCTTACACCATCAAAAACAAGTTGATTGTTATTCACAGCGATGGTAAAAGCAGAATTTCTACAGTTAGTGGGCAGGATGGACCAATAGCAGGTAATGTGACCGATGTTTCGGGACAACCACTTCCGGGGGTTTCTATTGTAATAAAAGGTACAACAACCGGTATTATTACTGATTTTGATGGAAACTTTGTTTTGTCAAATGTAGAAGCTGATGCAGTTTTGGTTTTCTCTTTTGTCGGGATGAAAACTCAGGAAATTATTGTAGCAAATCAATCTTCTTTTAATATCGTTATGGAGGAAGATGCCATTAACATTGCCGAGATTGTGGCACTAGGATATCAAAGTAAAGAGCGTAAGAACCTTACAGGTGCTGTAACAACAGTTACAGCCGAGCAATTGGAAGATAGGCCAACTGCTCGTACTGCAGACCTTCTTCAAGGTGTTGCTCCTGGACTTATTGTTAATCGTGGAAACCCTGGCCGATTAGGTGGTGGCTCTATTAGTATACAGGTTCAGGGAACAGTTGCTCGCCAGAATACTGATGTTTTGGTTGTTATCGACGGAGTTCCACAGCCTCCTGGTGCCGTTGATGCAATTAATAGCATTAACCCAAACGATGTAGAGAGTATCAATATTCTGAAAGATGGTGAGGCAGTTGTTTATGGTTCACGTGCGTCAGCAGGTGTAATTGTTATAACAACTAAGTCTGGTAAAAAGAATCAAATTAAAGCATCCGTAACCAAAACATTTACCAAGCCTTCAATTTATCCTAAAAAAGCAAATGTAATTGATATGTACTTGCTACAAGATAAGGCCTGGGAATTGAATGGGGACGCTCCATTCTTTGGATTTTCAAATGTTATCAATTACATTAAGGATAATAATCTGACTTTTGATGATATAAAAAATAATGATTATAAACATGTAATTAGCGGTGTTACTCCTTGGCCTGATACGCCGTATCTGGTTTTTAGTCACCATGATTGGTACAAAGAAATGTTTGGAACAGCTACTGCCACCAATTATGATGTTTCTGCATCTGGTTCCAGTGATAAAATGTCCTATTATATGTCAATGGGGCTTATTGATGAAGGTACAATGCTTAAGCATGGTGATAACTCAAACCTTACAGGGTTTGGACGTTTTAAAATGGATTACACTTTCAATGACTATATTACTGTTGGGGCAAACATTAATATCCGTTATCAGAACCTTGAACAACCATGGAACATTGGTGATTTGGAAGGTATAACCTATGCCCGCCATACCTATGATGTCCCATATACTCCTGAAGGACGTTATCAAGTGTGGGGGGGCTTCCAAAACCCAATAGCAACGGCTAGGGAAAGAGGTAATCAGGTGATTCGGAAATATAATTTGCAACCTCAGTTTTATGTAAATATAAGACCTGTTAAGCAATTATCTATTCGTGCAAGTGCACAAAAAAGTTTCGAAGGGGTTAATAATAGGTTCTCTAGTAAATGGTATAATAGTTATCGTTGGGATGAAAGTTTTGCGTGGCCTGCTTTTAGAAACAGGGATGCGGATACCAGGGCAGAATCAATTAATACATTTAACCAAGCCTTTAATGGAACTATTTCTGCTGAATATAAAGAAACATTTGGAGTTGATCATGCTGTTCGGTTGTTTGGAGCATATACACATGAAGAGTTTCAGGAGGATGTGACTTGGGCTATTGCCAGGGGATTGGCATTCTTAGAACTAAATACTGTAAACCTTGGTGAGGCTGACCGAAATATTGTTGGTGACAAACAAGAAGAAGTGGTACTTCAAGGATTAGTTGGTAATGCGGCTTATACCTACAAGGATAAATACACCTTGGAAGGCTACTACCGTCGTGATGGATCTTCTCGTTTTGCAGAGGGTTTAAAATGGAGTGATTTCTATGGTTTGGGCGCCGGATGGGTTTTGAGTGATGAGCCATTCTTTAACGATTTGGGAGTAGGTAATATTATTTCGAACCTTAAGTTAAGAGCAAACTGGGGACAATTAGGAAACCAGGGAAGTGATGACGAAGGGGTACAAAAATACGAGTTCGTTCAATCTGTTGGGATAGGTAATTCTTCCACTTTGTTTGGAGCTCCTGGTTCAGTTACAAAAGCGCAGGTTGCAACTCTTGGTGGGTTCCCATCAACAACGAGAACATGGCAAATTGCAGAAAAACTTAATTTCGGTTTAGATGCTAGCTTGTTTAATGATAAGTTGGGAGTAGTACTAAATACTTATAAAACAAAAACCGAAAATGCTTTCTTCTTACAAGAATTTCCTCAAGTTTTGGGAGCAACGCCTCCAAGCATTAATGGTGCCAATTTTGAAGTAACAGGTTGGGACTTAGAATTGAAATGGAATGATAAATTATCGAATGAGTTAAGCTACTATGTAACTTTTGGTATTAATAATGCAAATAGTAAGGCCCTTGAGCTGGCTGATGATGTAATTCCTGGTTTGGGCTGGAATGAATGGGTTGAGGGCTATCCTCTTGGAGCTGTTTTTGCCTATGAATATGATGGCATTATGCAAAACCAAGCTGATGTTGATGAATACTACAGTAAGGTAACAGCTGGAATCCCTACCGTTCTAAGACCAGGTGATGTTCGTTTTAAAGATCTGGATGGAGATGGTGTTTTAGAAGGGCGGCTTTATAAGGAAGATGCTAATGGAAACCCAACAGAAGATTCAGGGGATATGAAATATCTTGGTGAAAGTGCTCAGCATTATCAGTATTTCATTAATCTTGGCGCATCGTATAAGGGCTTTGAAGTTAGTGCCGTTTTAAATGGAGTTGGAAAATGGCAGGTGATGCAACGAGACCGTAGTGGTTTTGGTGGCCCCTGGGTACAACCACTGGAGCATATAGCATCCGATCCGGGTTGGACACCTGAGAATCCAACTGCGAATTTCCCAAGATATAACATCATGAACTCTTCATTTAGTAACCAGATCAATAACCACAATTATGCACCATCTAATGCGCCATTCCTTTGGGTTGATGTTCCGTGGCTGGGAGTGAAGAATGTACAGATTGCTTATAATGTACCTAAACGTTGGGTTTCTAAGCTAAAATTGGACAATGTAAAAATATTTGCAAATGGAACTGACCTTGGATATTTGATCAATAAAATGCCAGATAGTTATAGTCCTGAGGAGCCTTACAGGGGATCTATTTCTCCTTATACAACTTCATATTCTATTGGTGTAAACGTTGGATTTTAAATAATATGAAAATGAAAAATATACTAAAATATATAGTAGCAATTGTAGTATTGTTTGGAACTACAAATTGCGAGAGAGACCTTGATCTACTCCCTTTGGATGAAGTTACATCAGATGTGTTTTTTCAAAAGTCAAATGATTTTAAATTGTATGCTAATGGGTTATATTCTCATTTGCCATCGTTTAATAGTTCAATGACTACTTCCAGGGATAACTGGACCGATTTACATTGGGTAGGTGGCGGACAAGAGATCAGTAATAGTTCTTATATTGAACCTGAAAATTCAGGGCTATGGGACAGTCGCTATAGAAGAATTCGCAACTGTTTGGTTTTGATTGAGAAAGAAGCTGAATTGGAAGCTGGTACTATTAAAGATGAAGTGCAAGTTTACAAAGGGGAAGCTCATTTCTTTTTAGCAATGGCCTATTTTGACCTGTTCAGGGTTTACGGAGGAGTTCCCTTAATTAAAAATACACTTCAGTTGGATTCTGAAGAAATTTATGGACCAAGGGCATCTCGAAAAGAGGTTGTTGACTATATCATTGAGAACTTGGATGCTGCAATTGCTGCACCTGTTGGTTCACTGGCTGGTGCGGGTGATATTGGACGTGTAACCCTTGAAGCAGCAAGGTCTTATAAAGCAAGAGTGGCACTATTTGAAGGAACATGGAGAAAGTTTCATGGGCTGGGTAGCGAAAATGAAATGTTAGATTTAGCAATTAGTGAGTCTCGCACAGTTCTTAATAGCGGTAAACACAGTTTGTTTAAAAGTGATGCATTGGGAGATTTAAGTTATTTCTATTTCTTCATATTGGAAAATGATGAGAAATCTAATCCTGCCGGTTTGGGTAAAGAAGCCCAAAACGAATATATTTTAACACGAAAGCATAATAAACTTGATGCTTCGCATGGTTATATTTCAACCAATAGCGGAAACTTGTCGCCAACTTTAAAAATGGCAAATATGTTTTTAGATAACACCGGTTTACCAATAGATCATCCAAATTCTGTATTTCAAGGGCATGGTTTTGCCATTGATCCGGTAACCAAAGTGGCAACAAACACCGAGTATGTTGATAGAGATCCAAGAATGTTAAATAACCTTATTGAGCCTTTTGATCAGTTCTGGTACCATTCACCCTACCATCGCGATTATTCTTTAACGGGTGATCAGTTACAAAATACCGGTGGCTGGAATGAAGGTTATTGGACTAGTGCAACTGGGTACTTACTCTCAAAATTCTTACCTGAAATTGAAGGAGCTTTAGGAACTGACTATCCGGTAATTCGCTTGGCTGAGGTGATGTTAATATATGCGGAAGCTGTCTTTGAAAAGGATGGTTCAATTTCAGATGCAGATCTTGATATGTCAATTAATAAATTACGTGACCGTGTAGATATGCCACATTTAACTAATTCATTCGTGACCACGAATAGTTTAGATATGCGCAATGAAATTCGCAGGGAACGTGCAGTTGAATTAATGTGTGAGGGTTTCCGGTATGATGACTTGAGACGCTGGAAAACAGCAGAGGTTGAAATGAGCCAGGCTCTTAAAGGAATACAATGGACTAACTCTCCAATTAGTACTTCTGCTCCTGGTTTTGAAGTATATAATGAACGTACAGATCAAATCGAGACAGTTGGTGCACATGTTGCAAAAGCTTTCGACGTTGATGGCGATGGATTCTCTATTATGGAACCTGCTTCTCGCAGAAAGTTTGAGCAAAAACACTATCTGTGGCCAATACCACTAAGACAAATTGCTTTGAATCCTGCCCTGGAACAAAACCCAGGTTGGGTTTCTCAATAGTTTAGTTAAATCGTTTTAAAAAAAGGAGGAGTTATTATCTCCTCTTTTTCTTTTAAAATGATTTATTTGGTTATTCTGAAATTATCTATCAACAGTTTTAACAATGAAGAAAAAGAATATTTTAAAATTATCGTTTGTCCTTTGTCTTCTTACATTCATGGTAGCTTGTGCAAATGAAGAATCAAATGAATGGCCGGTTCTAAAAAACTATACAGGAGAAAAACTTACCGAAGTAGCCATGCCTTTAGGTGGTATTGGAACAGGTACTGTTTCTATTGGAGGCAGAGGGGATTTACGTGACTGGGAGTTGGGAAACCGGGGAGCCCTTGGCTGGGCACCAGGCGTAAAATTGGTAGAACCTACCATTGCTAATGCCCCATTTTTTGCCCTTTACTATAAAGAAAAAGAAGCAGAAAAAGGTGAACTAAGACTTCTTGAAGGGCCGATTGCAGAATCAAAGTACTATGGTGATTGGGGATGTGACCTTTACAATGCTGGCTTCCCCCGTTTTGAGGAAACCACTTTCAAAGCTGCTTACCCTTTGGCCCAGCTTGGCTTTAAGCATAAGGAAGTACCTTTGGATGTGCAGCTAAAAGCATTTAACCCAATGATCCCTGGTGATGAAGAAAACAGTAGCATCCCTGTAGCCATATTAAAATATGCTGTTAAAAACAATGCAGATAAACCCATTGAATTTTCCGTTTGCGGGATGATCCCAAATTTTATAGGTGTTGATGGTTGGGGAGGAAAGCCTGATAAAAATGAAAATAAATATAGAGAGAATGACGGTTTGAAAGGCCTGTTCATGTTTTCCAATGGTGTTGATTCAGCAGACGTTAATTGGGGAACAATGGCTCTTTCTACCAATTCCAATGCCAAAGTTACATACCGTACTTCCTGGGCAAAACTGGGTTGGAACTGGACTTTCCGTGAATTTATTGATGACTTTACTGCTGATGGGGAATTAGTTGATTTGGGCTTTAATGGAGGTAAAGAAGATTATGAAGTATCTGATATAATGAGTGACCTGTTACAGAATAACGATAGGTACAGCCTGGCTACCCCACCTGCTACCTTGGCTATTAAGGAAGAGTTGCAGCCAGGGGAAGAAAAGGAAGTTACTTTTTATATTACCTGGCATTTCCCAAACCGCCGCGGATGGGATCATGGCAACGGGAACTACACGCCATTTGGGACAAGCGAGATTGTAGGGAACTATTATACCACCATGTATAAAGATGCCTGGGAAGTTGCGGATAGGGTTAATCAAAAACTTCCTGAATTAGAGAAAAAAACAGTTGATTTTGTTTCCGCTTTTTGTAATAGTGATATTCCTGAAGTAATTAAAGAGGCAGCCCTTTTTAATGCCACCAATTTAAGGTGTCAAACAGTCTTCCAAACCGCTGATGGCTACCCGTTTGGTTTTGAGGGTACAGGGAGTATCCATGGCACAAAGCTGGGAGCAGCCAAAAGTTCAGGTTGGGGCTTTGGGACCTGCTTCCATGTTTGGAATTATGAATCAACCATTCCATTCCTGTTTGGCGATTTGTCTATGAAGTTCCGTGAAGTGGAATTCCTGCATGCAACCCACGACGATGGAGCTATGAGCCACAGGGTAGGTTTGCCCCTTAAAGAAAAAGCTAAAAGTTTTAAACATTGGGCTGCCGACGGGCAAATGGGGACCCTGATCAAAGTGTACAGGGATTGGCAATTGTCGGGCGATGATGAAAAGCTGAAAGAGATGTGGCCATACATTAAAAAAGCCATGAGCTTTGCCTGGACTGGCCCCTGGGACCAGGACAAGGATGGCGTAATGGAAGGTTCACAGCACAATACGATGGATATTAACTATGAAGGGCCAAACCCACAAATGGCAGCCTGGTATTTGGGCGCATTAAAAGCTTCTGTGGAAATGGCAGCTTACCTTGGTGATACTGAATTTAACAATGAATGCCAGGAACTTTTGAACAGGGGAAGCAAATGGGTAGATGTCAATTTATTTAATGGCGAATATTACGAACACATCATCCCTGAAGGGCACAATAAAATAGCCCAGTTGGGTAAAGGTTGCCTTGTTGACCAGTTGGTTGGCCAATACCTCGCGCATACTACCGGATTAGGTTATGTTCTTGATTCAACCAATGTGTCGAAAACACTGGAAAGTATTATGAAATATAACTGGGTGGATAATTTTAACAACCATATCAATACGTTCAGGAGTTTTGGTGTTGGCGAAGAAGCTGGTCTTATTATGGCTTCCTACCCACATGGTGAACTATTGGATTTTCCATTCCCTTATTATACGGAGATCATGACTGGGTTTGAGTATAGTACAGCGGTGCACATGATGTATGAAGGACAAAAAGAAAATGGCTTGAAGGTTTTTAAAGCCATCCGTGACCGGTTTGACGGGAAAAAAAGGAATCCGTTTAATGAAGGGGAATATGGACATCGATATGCCCGGGCAATGGCTGCCTGGGGTGGGGTAATAGCCTGGACCGGCTTTGAATATTCCGCTGTAACGAAAACAATGAAATTTAATCTCCTTGAAGGAACTTATTTTTGGTCGAACGGTTATGCATTTGGAACGATTAAGTTGAATAATCAGGATGTCGGGTTAAAAGTTGTTGGGGGAAGTTTACAACTTGAGAAGTTTGTACTTAAACGAAGAAAGAGTGTAAAGTTTAAGACGGGACAGATAATAAATGAAGGTGAGATCGTTACATTTAAAATCACGAAAGCTTAGATCAGTCTTGTTTGAATAGACTATTGAAATATCAGACTTTAGCAGTAAGTGGAATATCCGATTATTCGAAGGTGTCAAAGGTCAGTTTTCACGATTCCGATACCTTTATTCAAGAAACCAGCCCGGTAGAATGCCGGGTTCTTGTTTAAATTTGCGCTAAAACGTTTAAGCAAAAAATTGCAACTAAATAACACAAAATTATGAAGACAAAAACCAAAATGGCAAAAGCTGTATTTTTCCAATTTATTTCAGCTTTTTTGCTTATTCAGAACCTTAGTGCCCAGGACAATGTGAAATACCTTCAAAAATATGAAGGCAGTAGCCTTGACCAGGTTGCCATGCCAATTGGTGGTATCGGAACGGGGACAGTGTCAATTGATTCACGCGGTAAATTGGTTGACTGGGAAATCATGAACCAGGGGGCAATTGGCTTTGTACCTTTTTTTAATGAACACTATCTGGCTACCAGGGTAGCTCCATTTTTCTCAATACGGACAAAGACTGCAAAAGGTGAAATTGATGCCAGGATGCTTGAAGGGGCTATTCCAAAGACTAAATTGGAAGGCGACTGGGGATGTGATGAATTAAACAGTACGTTTCCGCGTTTTAACAACAGCCGCATGGAAACTGCCTACCCAATTGCCAAAGTACAGCTAATTGATAAGACTATGCCGGTAGAGGTTTCTTTTAAAGCTTTTAACCCGTTAATACCCGGGAAAACAGATGATAGTAGTATCCCGGTTGCAATACTGGAGTATATGATAACCAATCCAGGTGATTCACCTGTGGAGGTTACCATTTGCGGTACTGTACCAAATTATATTGGCTTTGATGGTTTCCAAAACCGTATCAAACAAAATCGAAATACCTATCTGAATAAAGGAAAAGTTAAAGGGGTGTTTATGACAACAGCTTCCAACGATTCATTGGATAGCCGTTGGGGCTCAATGGCATTGACTACTCTGGCTAAAAAGGGTGACATAAGCTACCGCACTAGTTGGCATCCAGACCTTGTTTGGAATGGTTCGGTAATTGATTTTTGGGACGATCTAAAAGATGATGGTCTGTTAAAGCAACATTTGGATGAAAAAGCTGAAGAATATACAGATTATAACATGCTTAATGAGTTTCAGGGAGAGGAGAAAGACCGTTCGGTGCCGGCTTCTTTGGCAGTAAAGGTTGAGCTGAAGCCGGGAGAAACAAAAAATATCCCATTTCTATTAACATGGTACTTCCCCAAACGAATTAGTTGGGAAGGACAACCTGGATGGCCACAAAAACCCATGGATAACTATTACACAAAGGCTTATACCGATGCTTGGGACGTGGCAGAAAAGGTTGCTTCACGGTATACCGAACTAAAAAACAAGACCGGGGCATTTGTAAATTTATTTGTTGGGCAGGATGTCCCTCAATCAATTAAAGAAGCGTCACTTTCGAATTTGGTAAACATGAGGAGCCAAACACTTTTCCGCACAGCCGATGGATTAAGCTATGGATGGGAAGGTCAGGGAAGTGTCTACGGGACTGCACTTAACCCCAAAGGAATTCGCGGTGGTTGGGGGCCGGGGACATGTACCCATGTGTGGAACTACGAATCGACCATCCCATTTACTTTCGGAGAGATAGCCATGTCGATGCGCGAGGTTGAGTTTGCTAAAACAACTGATCTGAAAAGTGGGAAAATGGCGCATCGTGTATTTCTGCCAATTACCGAAAAACAAACCATTGGGGCAGCAGCCGACGGACAACTGGGCTGTATCATAAAAATGTACCGGGAGTGGCAGCTTTCAGGCGACACAAAAAAGCTGGAAGAACTTTATCCATACGTTAAAAAAGCGCTTCAGTTCGTTTGGGAAGAGAGCAAATGGGATGCCGATAAAAATGGAGTAATCGAAGGTGTTCACCATAACACAATGGATGTGAATTATATTGGTCCAAACCCAGAGATGGGTACTTGGTACCTATGTGCATTACGTGCAGGGGAAGAAATGGCCAAGGTGGTGAAGGACAAAGCTTTTGCGAAGGAATGCCGTAACCTGTTTGAAACAGGCAGTGCCTGGATGGATGAAAATATGTTTAATGGCGAATATTATATACAACTATTGCCTGAGCCAAGAAATTTCCAGGTTGGGGAGGCTGTCCTTGTTCACCAAATGGTAGGTCAGCAAATGGCTCACATTTGTGGTTTAGGATATCTGCTAAAGCCGGAGAATGTGAAAAAAGCTTTAAAATCGGTAATGAAGTATAACTATCGTACCAATTGGGATCAGCACTTAAGTACTTTCCGTTGTTACATTACCCGCGATGAGCCCGGTTTAATGAATGCTTATTATCCTGAGGGCAAGCGTGAAGCCCGCCCATTCCCTTATTTCTCTGAACCTTGGACCGGACTTGAATACCATACAGCTGCAGGAATGATTTTTGAAAATATGGAAGCCGATGGCGAAAAAGTGGTCAGATCAGTACGTTCCCGTTATGATGGCTCAAACCGTAACCCATTTAATGAAGGCGAGTTTGGACACCGCTATGCGCGTGCGATGTCATCGTGGAGCCCGCTGATTGCATTTACGCGTTATCAGTATCAAAAGGATATTAAAAGAATGACTATCCGTGCTGAGGAGGGAACCTATTATTGGTCAAATGGCTATGCTTATGGATCTGTAAAAGTTGAAAAGAAGGATGGTAAATTTGGGGCTACTGTATCTGTTGATGCGGGGAGTCTTGAATTAAAAAAACTGGTTTTCCTCGATGTCCATAACAACGAGGTCGATGTTGCAAAGGTAAAGAGTGCCACCCTAATTAAGGAAGGAAATTCGATTGTCTTATAGTTTATATAATCAGAGGTAAATATGAAAGGGATGTTTTATTATCTAATTAAAGGTTAAAACCTCCGAAACCAGTTCGGAGCAGGCTCTGCTCCCGATAGCTATCGGGATCCATTGCCCCCGAATCCTCGGGGTTAGTTTCTATAAATTTCCACACAAAAGGCTTGAAGTCCGAAGTCTGAAGCTGCCTGCCTGACGGCAGTCAGGCAGGCGGCTTCTTGCCAACATATTGTTATTTTTTCGAATTTCCTGTCTGCCATCCCTACGGGAGGAGATC